>JAGGWC010000203.1 GCA_021157645.1 Candidatus Cloacimonadota bacterium
CCTAATCCCATAACAAGACTATTCAGCATTAGATTAGTAACAGCTAACGCCGAGCAGATACCTAAGATTTGTCTCCAAACCGAATTTTGGGTGAAAGCACTGGTTATAAATATTTCTTTTTTCTTCATAAATCAGCTCTCAATTTCAGATTGTATTTTTTTACATCTTCGTATATCATATCTACCAAAGCTTTACTAGAAGCAGTTGCTCCCGTTATCTGATTTATTTCATTTTCCTTAGATATTTCATTTTCCGGAATCAATACAAAGTTATTTAAAATATTGTCATTGATCAATATCTTTCCTTTGAATTGATCTTTGAACCAACTTTCTGTAATTCTTCCTCCCAATCCAGGAGTCTCATTTTGATCTACGATCTCAATATTTATTATTTTTTCAAAATCGGGAGTAACAGCTAATAATGCATGAATCGTTCCCCAAAGACCACTGCCCGAAATGGGAAAACAATAACCTATCAAAATAGAATCTGGTCTAGATTCATAATATATGAGATCTTCCATTTCCCTAATTGTGATATTTCTGGCAAAATCAATTTCAATATTTTGGGTAGGAAGTTCAAACACTCCCATAACCATTTTTTTGAGTTGTGTTTCTCGATATTTTTGAACTTTTGCGAATGATAATTGATAGAAAGTAGCTAAAATTCCAATAAAAATAACTGTAATGATAAGCATAAAAATAACAGGATATGCCCGTGTTTCTCTGAACAGTTTCTTTTTATTGGCCATCTTTCTTTACCTTAATTTGATTTAAACCGAATTCAATAATAGGCATGAATATATTTCCTAAAAGTAGAGCAAACATGAAACCTTCTGTGAACAGAGAAAATTTCCTGATAAAAACTGTAAGAAATCCCACCAGCAATCCGTAAATCCAAATTGCTATTTTATTTTTGGGCATCGAAACAGGATCGGTAATCATAAAAATCGTTCCAAACATCAAGCCACCACTAAATATGAACGGAAGTGGATTTGTTCCGTAAAAGATTGAAGTAAAAAGAGTAAATGAGATTAATACGGAAAGCATAGGTTGCCATTTTGCAGTTTTTGTAATAATCAAATAAATTCCAGCTAAAAGGATAAGTATTGCCGAGGTTTCACCGATACTTCCGGAAATGATTCCTGAGAATAGTTGTGGAAGTTCGGTAAGTTTTGCTGAATTATTATATTCGATCATAGGTGTTGCAGTTGTAACCAAACTGGTGTTTTGCCATACAGCAAATCCTGCCGGGAATTTTGTAAGAGGCTGTAACCATTGCATGGTCATAGCATTAGGGAATGAAATATAAATGAATGTTCTTCCCACTATAGCAGGATTGAAAACGTTCATACCAAATCCACCGAATACCATTTTTCCAAAACTAATGGCAACTATAGATCCAACTGCCACCATCCAGAAAGAAATCGTAGGAGGAAGCGTGAGTGCAAATAATGTACCTGTAACAAAAACCGCCATTGATACTTTACCGAATTTCTTTTTTCGGATAAACATATACTCGGTGAGAAATGCAAAAATATTGGAGATAAGAATAACCATCAAAATTCGCCATCCGTACAAAAATATAGCAAAGAGAATAATTGGGATAAGCGCATAAAGCACTTTATTCATTATCTTTTGTTTTAATATCATGACATTAAAATTCCTTTAATTATTTTTTAAGATTGATTTCTTTAAGAATAGTTTTGGCTTGTTTTCAGAGACGTATTTACTAATAGATTGGAAATGATACAGAGTCTCTTTTTCAAAATCAATTGTAATACCGATAATATCATTCTTAGCATAAATACTCATCTTGACTCCTCATTTAAAGTAATAAGAATTAGAGGAAAGCATTAAAATAATCCGCTGATCTCCCCATTTTCATTAATATCAATATTCAAAGCTGCGGGGATTTTGGGAAGTCCTGGCATTCTCATTATATCTCCTGTTATTGGGATTAGAAATCCTGCTCCAGAAGCAATCAAAATTCTGCGAACAGTTACAAGAAAATCTTTAGGTTTACCTAAAAGTTTCGGATTATCAGAAAGAGATTTTTGAGTTTTTGCAATACAGATAGGTAAATTATCATATCCGTTCTTTTTTATAAGACGCAAATCTTTTTTAGCCTCAGAAGTAAAATCTATTTTTTCAGCTCCGTAAATCTCTTGAGCAACGGTAAGAATTTTTTCTTCTACCGGAGAATTCCAAAGATATAATTGACTGAGATGACAAACCTGATTATTTATTAAACCAGTAACTTTTTCTGCAAGTTCTATACCGCCTTTTCCACCTTTTGCCCAATAATCTACAATAGATGCATCAAAACCATTCTTATTGGCAAACTCTTTAACTATTTGTAATTCTTCATCTGTATCAGTATAGAATTTATTTATCGCTACAATCGATTTCATCCCGAATTTTCTAATATTTTCTAAGTGTTTATCTAAATTGGCTAATCCCTTCTTAACTGCTTCTATATTGGGTTTTGAAAGATCTTTAATTTTTACTCCACCATGATGTTTTATTGCACGAACTGTTGCAACAAGGATAACAGCAGAAGTGCAGAATTTTCCATAATGACAAACTATATCAAAGAATTTTTCTGCTCCTAGATCAAACCCAAAACCAGCTTCAGTTACAACATAATCGGCAAGTTTTAACGCAGCTTTTGTTGCAATGATACTACTTGTTCCTTGTGCAATATTAGCAAATGGTCCGCCATGAACAAACACGGGAGTATTTTCTGTTGTCTGCACCAAGTTTGGTTTGAGAGCATCTTTAAGTAAGGAAGTAATTGCACCTTCAAATTTCATATCCTTAACTCTTATCAATTCATTATCATAAGTTTGGGCAACTGTTATCTCTCCTATCTTAGTTTTTAATTCTTCGAGATTGTTAGAAAGACAAAGAATTGCCATGATCTCAGATGCGGGAGTAATATCAAAACTATCTTCGCGTGGAACTCCCTGTGTTTTACCGCCAAGTCCAATAACTATATTTCGTAGAGATCTGTCATTCACATCCATAACACGTTTCCAAGTTACAGTTCTGGGGTTAATGTGATAAGGATTTCCATTATAGATAGAATTATCGATGAGAGCTGCTAAATTATTATTTGCAGATGTTACTGCGTGCATATCACCTGTAAAATGCAAGTTAATTTCTTCCATAGGAAGAACTTGGGAATAACCTCCTCCAGCAGCACCTCCTTTAATTCCAAAGATTGGGCCTAACGAAGGTTCTCTTATTGCAGCAATAGTTTTCTTTCCTAATAGATTCATTGCTTGTGCCAAACCAATGGAAACCGTTGTCTTACCTTCACCTGCCGGAGTTGGTGTAATAGCAGAAACCAATATAAGTTGGCCATCGAATCGATCTTTCAATTTTTCTATTGCTTCAAATTTAACCTTGGCTTTATAATTTCCGTACAATTCAATATCATCAGCAGAAAGACCGATAGATTCGGCTATTTCTGTGATTTTTTTCATTTTTGCACTTTGTGCTATTTTAAGATCGGATAACATAAAATTCTCCCGTTGCTCCTATTAAACTTACAATAATCAAAAAAAACATTTTCTGACTATGGTTACTTCATTATTTAACTTTTTCTATTTCTTTTTGGTTCCAAAATACTTCATGAATTGAACACGTTCATAAAGAGTTGAATTCATTTCGGATGATTTACTTAATTTACCACGAAATTTATCAATGGATTCATAATTATGTTTTTCCATCCAATCATTGATTTCATTTAGAGATTTTTGAATTATATCAGCTGAATTAATATAAATAGAAGAAACCATTTGAACTGCCGAAGCACCTGCTAAAAGAAATTTAATTGCATCATTTCCATTGTGAATTCCTGTCGTAGCACACAAATCGCAATCCACTAAGCCGCTCATGATACCTATCCAGCGTAGAGTATTAGACATATCGTCGGATGTGCTGTAAAAATTGCCGCCGGTAAGTTCTTCTTTATCAATATCAATATCAGTATTGTAGAATCTGTTAAATAATACCATCCCCTTTATGCTAGTTTGAGATAATCTTTGCAAAGTATTTGCCAAATTATCAAAATAATAACTGATTTTTATTGAGACAGGAATTGAAATTTCGGTAGTTACTTTTTTAATAATATCAAAATATACATTCTCGTTATCTTTACCATGCATTTTTGGATCAGAGGGAAGAAAAAATATATTTAGCTCTAAGGCATCTGCACCCGCACTCTCAATATCTTTAGCAAAATCTGTCCATTCAGCAGAAGTCATACAATTGATACTGGCAATAATTGGAATATTCACTTCTCGTTTTACGTCTTTGATCAATTGCAAATAATTTCCCAAAAGATGTTGTTTTTCAAAGTATTTTTGATAATCATACATTTCGGCATGACCATGAAACGGATTGTAATCTTCCAAATGCTTGTTTACTTCCGTCATTATTTGTTCTTCGAATAATGATTTTAATACAATAGCAGAAGCTCCCGCTTTTGCCAATTGTTTAATAGATTCAAGATTGCTGGTTAATCCGCTGGAGCCTACAATAACCGGATTTTTTAATTCAAGCCCCATATAAGTTGTTTTTAAATTTGCCATTATTCCTCCAAAAATAAGATTTTAGTTTTCCCGCAAAACATGTTCGTCATAAAGAGTTTCAAATTGTAATTTATGACCAATTTCTTCTGCAGCAAGTTTTAAAAAAAGTGTTTCCAGATCTGTGCCGGGAAAATTTCCAGCTAAATCTGTATAAAGGTTAACAGCTTGTTCTTCTTTTTTCATAGCAACAATCAGAATATCCTGGTATGTCATATCATCATAAGGTGTTACATCAACAACATACTCGCTGATGTTAAGATTTACAACTTTTTCCACAGTTACGTCCTTCATACCTTTTGATCTTATGTTTTCTAAGATAACGATATGACCCATTTCCATATTTTCCAGATCTTTCAGCATTTCTTTGCGCGCTTTAAATTTTGTTCTTAGCTGTAATTCCTGATAAAATTTTACTGCTTCTTCTTCACCTTTAATAGCAAAGTCGATCACTTCATTGAATTTTTCTTTTGTCATGTTAACTCCCAATCTACAATTTTTCTAATAAATATAAGCTGGAGTTGCGGGGACAATCCCGCAACCCCAAACTTTAATTAATCAGCTGGACTAAAGAGATCTTTACCTACACCACATTCCGGGCATACCCAATCTTCCGCCAGATCATCAAATGCTACATTATCATTTTCTGCTGGATCGTAGATCCATCCACAAGCATCACATACATACTTTTGCATTTCCCCTCCTAATTTTTGCCACTGAATTTCATTAATCAACACCAACTGATATTAACATTATCTATTTTGTTATTGTTGACCAAGTAAGTCTTGTGGCTATCTTTTAGTAATTTTCTATCCAAATTTCAAAATGCGCCTGAGGATGAATGCAAACTGGACAAATTTCAGGTGCTTCGATAGATTCAACAATATGACCACAATTACGACATTTCCAAAATACTTTCTCACCTTTTTTAAAAACTTCATGGTTTTTTACATTATTTAAAAGTTTTCGATATCTTGTTTCATGTCTTTTTTCTACTAAAGCAATCAACTCAAAAGTTCTTGCTACTTCATTGAAACCTTCTTCTTTAGCAACTTTTGCAAAAGTCGGATATAAATCCGTCCATTCTTCCTGCTCACCATTTGCTGCATATTCCAAGTTTTTTATTGTATCGGAATAAGCAACTGGATAACCGGCATTAATTTCAATTACATTTTCGTTCACACCATTTTTAATCAACTGTTTCATGAAAAGTTTAGCATGTTCTTTTTCATTATCAGCAGTTTCATTGAAAATTTCTTCGATTTGTCTAAAGCCTTCTTTTCTAGCAACAGATGCATAATAATTATAGCGCATCCTTGCTTGAGATTCTCCAGCAAAAGATTTCATTAAATTTTCTGCTGTTTTACTTCCTTTGAACTCCATATTATTCTCCTTATTTAATATTGTGCAAAACGTATCATTCTAATGCGTCCGAAACATTTCGGTTCAATCTACAATAATGAACCTGCCAATGTCAGAAAGACATAATTATTAACTCTTCCAAAGTCCGTGTAGATTACACCATTCACGAACTTCTAAAACGTCTTCTTTTTTTAATGTGAAAAATGCTTCCGGTGCTTCTTCTGGTTTCAGTTCTTTACGGTAAACCTTACTGCTTGTAAGAACTTCGATGAATTTAATATAATGATTCTCTAGCATGGGATGAGCTGTGTTTTGACCAACTTTAACCAAAATTCCACCATCTTTCTCCTCTACGTAAGGAACATGTTTTTCTGTGGAAGCGTCTTCTGTTTTTGCTTCTAATTTTTCCATTGGAACTCCACAGCAAACAAGAGCTGGAGCACCTTCATTTAATACTTCTACCACATTACCGCATTTTTCACAGTAATAAATTTCTCTTAATTGCGTCATATTTCCCTCCTTATTTTGCAATGTGCAAGACGTATCATTTTGATGCGCCCGAAACATTTCGGTTCAATCTACAAGAATGAACCTGCAATGATAATTATTTTACCGGTGGATTAAACACACGGGTACTAAGATCATTATTGATCATCAACAAGCCTTGTCTATTTCCACCAATCATTTTTAATTTACTTACAATTACATCCATTGAAAAATACAAGTACTCAGAATATAGTTCTTTATTTATTTGCTCGTTAAAAGCATCCAATAACTTATGTGAAATCATTTTCTTTTTCCTATTTTATTTTTCTAAAAGATCTAATCCTTTATGTTTTTCCAAAATTTCATCAGCTAGAACATCTAAAGCACGAAAATCTTTTTCTTCCGGAAATCCCTTCACCATGACAGTGGATAACAATTCCACTTTTAAATTACCCAGCATTCCAACTAATCGTTCTATCATTTTTCCACCCCAGCCATAGGAACCGATAATCGTAGCAAACTTTGCTTTTGGTTTTAACATATTTGCTAAGAATGCAGCATGGGCAATTGATGGATGAGGACCTAATAATACTGTCGGTGAACCAATAACTATTGTAGCAGCATCAACTAATTCGATTGCCAATTCACCAATATCTGTAACTGTTAGATTAAATGGTTTTACCTTAATACCCCTTTTTGTTAGCGCATTGACCAGATATTCTACCATTTCGTGAGTGCTTCCATGCATAGAAACATAAGGTATTACAACCTCATTCTTAACATTATCAGATATCCAATCTTTGTAAGCATCGAGAATCATTTTTGGATTATCATAAATTTGACCGTGGCTTGGTGCTATCATATCAATTTCAACATTTTCCAATTTTTCTAAATGTTTAACAATATTTTTTCTGAACGGCATCATAATTTCAGCATAGTAACGTTTTGCTGAACTGTAAACTTTAGCTTCATCCTGTACGAATAATTCACTTGATACATAATGAGATCCAAGAAAATCACATGAGAAAAGAATACGTTCTTCCTTCAAATAAGTTACCATAGTTTCAGGCCAGTGAACCCATGGAGTTAGAAAAAATTGTAAGGTTTTATCTCCAAGCGACAAGGTCTCTTCATCCTTGATAACTATGAATTTTTCATTAGGAATTTTCAATAGATCTATCAACATATTTTTACATTTTTCGTTAGTTACAACTCTTGATTCAGGATATTTAGCCAAGACAGCAGGAATTCCGCCAGAATGATCCTGCTCTGCATGATTTACAATAATGTAGTCAATCCTTGAAATTTCAAGATTTTTCAAGTTTTCAAAGAGAGCATTCAAAGTTTCAGGATCAACCGTATCTATCAATGCTATTTTATCAGTTCCCTCCACAAGATATGAATTATATGTAGTCCCATCGGGTAATGGGATCAATTCATCGAACAGTCGCCTATCCCAATGTTTTGCTCCTATTGAAAAAACATTCTGCTTAACTTTTTGTATTGCCATTTTTTCCTCCGTTTAATTATATTTTTTATTTTAGCATTTAACTGATTCCGATTGCAACTGGCTAACTTGCTAACAAGTTAATTGCCATCATCTCTGACACTTCTCACAAAAATAAGTGCTTCTTCCTGCTTGTTTTATTTTCATTATTTCGGCACCACACTCGCAAGTTTTTTTGCCATATACTTTCAGGAAATTCTGGAATTCTCCGGTTTTATTTTCTACACTTCTATAATCGGAGATTGTTGTTCCATTGTATTTGATCGCTTCCATTAAAACGCTTTTTGTTTCTGATACTATATTCTTTAATTTTACAATTCCGATTCTGTTTGCCGGAATTACAGGATTCACTTTTGCTCTGAAAAGAATCTCTGCAACATAGATATTTCCTAAACCTGCTATAACCGTCTGATCAAGAAGAGAATTTTTGATTGGTGCTTTTCTTTTCTTTAATTTATTTTCTAAATATTTTACATCAAACTTATTGGATAATGGTTCAACTCCAAGTTTCTCTATAGATTTGATCTTTTCATTAATCATTAAAATCTGAATTTTTCCAAATGTACGGACATCATCGAATATCAATTTAGTTTTATCTGAAAATATTATCTCTGCTCGTGAATAAGCAGATGAATTATTAATATCTTCCTCATATATTAATTTTCCTGTCATTCTAAGATGTATAACCAATTTTAAGTCTTTTGATGTTTTTATGATTATGTATTTTCCTCTTCGTTCAATACTTTCAATTTTACCAAATTCACATATATTTATGTCTTCTCCAAAAATCAATGTCCCTTGTCTTTTTTCCATAATTGAAGAAATCGTTTTAGACATTACTGTTTGCCTTAATCCATTGATTATAGTTTGTACTTCTGGAAGTTCAGGCATGTTTTTAGCCTTTAGCAGATAGCAATTTGCCACCAGTTGCTATATCTTGTTGTATCTGTTGCATAAAAATATTAAGCATTTTACGCAGTTTTATTAATAACCGATTTAGTTCAAAATAATCATTTTGTAAATAATTCAGGTCATGTGCTAGAAGCAGTGAATATTCAACTTCTGATGAAGATCCCATTGAAATATTAAGAAAATTATAAAACTCTTTTTTAGAGTTTCTACCACAGCCTTCAGCAATATTATTTGGAATGGAAACGACAGATCTTCGCAATTGTGAAGTAAGACCATATACTTCTTCTTTTGGAAAATTATGTGTTTCTTTATAAACTTTCAAAACTAATTGATGTGCTTCATGCCATATATCAAGTTTCTTAAAATCTCTCAATTCTTCTCCTTCAGCCAACGGCTATTTGCTAAATGCCAATTGCTATTTTCCCTTCTCCAAACAATTTTTACATATTCCTTTTAAATTTATATGATATTCAGTAATCTTATGACCATCGATCAAATCATTATTGTAATGATCAAAAGATTGATACAAGTCATAAATTTTGTTACACTTAGTACATTGAAAATGTATATGTGGCTGAGTATTGTATTCATAATGAACTTCATTACTAAATAGATAAAGAGCCATCAATATACCTTTTTCTGTAAACGTTTTTAAAGTATTATAGACTGTGGTTTTAGAGAGCGTAGGTATTTCATCTGCCAGTGCCTGATATATCATATCTGCAGTTGGATGTGTTTTGTAATTTTTTAGATATTCCAGGATTTTTATCCGTTGCATAGAAGGCGCAATATCATTCTCTTTCAGAATATCAATAATACTTTGCATTATTACTCCTTTGGTACAATTCCATTTTTATAATGGTTACAAATAAGTAATTTAATCTAATGACGTCAAGAGAAAATTATTTTATTTTTTTTGTATTATAATTCTTATGAACTATTTAATAGTATTGCAATAAATAAGCTATGAAAATAATAATTAAATTAGTTCACTTACTTTTATTTCTGGATGAGTATAACGATTTTTTTTAACAGTTTTCTTATTAAACTCAATTGCCTGTTGTGGACACCAATGGAAGCAGGCATGACATTGCTCACAATGATGCTGCCAGACAGGATTTTTATTTTCGTTCAAGATTATATTCCCAACGGGACATACTTTTTCACATATTCCGCAACCATTACATTTATCCGTGAAGAAAAAGGTTTTGTCCGATTTAG
>JAGGWC010000006.1 GCA_021157645.1 Candidatus Cloacimonadota bacterium
AATAATACAAAAATTCCTGATCAAATCAATGTCCATTTAACCTCCGAACTAATATCAAAAACTTATGTACTGGTTAATATGTCAACTTTTTCGTAATCATCTAGTATCTATAATTTCATTCTTGACGCAAAATCTTTAAATATAAACTTAGAATATTAAATGTTCCTAAATACTAATAAAAAAGTAGGAGTTAATTATGGAAATTAACGAACAAATGAAAACTTTGCAGAAAGAAGTAAGAGATTTGCAGAAAAACTGTGCCAAGGACAAGTTAACCATGATTGTCTTTTCCGGTGAATTAGATAAGATCATAGCAGCATTTATTCTGGCAACAGGTGCAGCATCTATGGGAACGGAAGTATCCATGTTCTTCACATTCTGGGGAACTTCTGCTTTAAGAGCACCTCATAAGAAAGCAAAAGGCAAAAAACTTATTGAGAAAATGTTTGGCATTATGCTTCCAAAAGGTTTTAATAGATTAAAACTTTCTAATATGAATATGGCAGGTATGGGAACTCTTATGATAAAAGATATTATGAAGAAGAAGAAAATCCCTTCTCTGCCGGAAATGTTAAAAATAGCTGAAGAATTAGAAGTACAAATCTCAATTTGCGAGATGACAATGAATCTTATGGGAATGAAGAGTGAAGAAATGATTGATTATAAATCATTGCGTTATTGTGGTGTTGCTACTTTTCTGAAGGATGCAGGTGAAAGTAAATCAACTCTCTTTATTTAAACTTGTAAGTTATTGTTTAAAATATATTAAAATCTATAAAAAATTTAGGCTTGACGTTAGGAATGATATTTTTATTTTTCATTTAAATTTTACATTAAGGAAATAGAATTATGATAGAAGTTATTCGTGAAAAATGTATAGGATGTGAACTTTGTTTAAAGGCTTGTGCATATGATGCAATTGTAATTAAAGATAAAGTTGCAGAGATCGATATGGATAAATGCACTCTCTGTGGTGCTTGTGTAAGTGCATGTCCGTTCGATGCAATTATCATTCGGAAATTCGGACAGGAAAAAATCGATAGAAGTCAATTTAAGGATATATGGATTTTTGCTGAACAGAAAAATAATGAAATTGCTCCAGTAGTTTTTGAGCTTTTAGGAAAGGGAAGCGAGCTTGCTGAGCAGCGTGAATGTGATTTGGTTGCAATTCTTATGGGACACAATATAGAAGACCTTTCTAAAGAACTCATAGCTTACGGTGCTGATAAAGTTATTATGGTTGATGATCCGAGATTGAAGGATTTTCTGGATCTTCCCTATACTAAAACACTTTCGGAACTTGCATATAAATACAAACCGGAGATCATACTTTCCGGTGCTTCTGTGATGGGTCGTTCTTTTATCCCTCGTGTTGCTGTGGAATTACACACAGGTTTAACAGCAGATTGCACAGGATTAGAAATTGACCCCGATACAACTAATTTACTGCAAACCAGACCTGCTTTCGGTGGGAATATTTTAGCCACAATTGTCACACCTAATCATCTTCCGCAAATGGCAACAGTTCGCCATAAAGTAATGGATCCATTAGAAAAAGATGATTCCAGAAAAGGAATAGTTATCAAAGAGATTATTGATTTTTCTGGATTAAAAGATGATACAAAATTTTTGGGGTTTATAAAAGATGAATCACAAATGGTTAACCTTGTTGAAGCAGATTTAGTTGTTACCGGTGGCAGAGGTTTAAAAAATAAAGATAATTTTGTTATAATCGAAGATCTTGCAAAAGTTTTAAATGGTGCGATTGGTGCTTCCAGAGCATCTGTTGATGCGAATTGGATTTCCTATCCACATCAAGTTGGACAAACTGGAAAAACTATTAAACCAAAAATATATATTGCTGTGGGAATTTCAGGAGCGATACAACATCTGGCTGGAATGCAGTCCTCTGATTACATTATTGCAATTAACAAAGATCCCGATGCGCCTATCTTTAAAGTTGCAGATCTGGGATTAGTTGGAGACCTTTTCGAAATTGTTCCTCAAATTACAAAAAAATTGAGATAACATGATATTAAAAGTTGATTCTTGTGTTTGTAATCCTGATGAAATAATAAAAAATGCAAACATAAGGATTAACAGTTCGTTACTAAAAAATGATGATGTGAAATTTGATTGTTCTAATACTATTGCTTATCCTCCATTCATAAATAGTCATGATCATCTTATAAGCAATTGGTATCCAAAAGCTAGTTTCAGTAGAACTTATCCTAACGTTAATATTTGGATTGAGGATTTGAAGAATACCGATTCATTCCTCGAAAGGAATAAAGTCTGGATTAATGATAACACTTTTAATCTTACAGAAAAAGATGCAAATCAAATTGTGTTGTTAGGAATTTATAAAAATTTGTTTTCCGGCTGTGCAGTTGTGCAGGATCACATTCCAAAACAAAAACATTTTTACTATAATAACAATCCTATAAATATTCTTGAGAATTATACTCAGTATCATTCTCTTTCTCTAGGCAATTGGTGGGGTGGCGATAGTGCAGAAGAAGAATTTGAAAAAACTAAAGGCAGTATTCCCTTTATTATACATCTTGGTGAAGGAATTGATGAGCTGGCAAAAAAGTGTTTTCCAAAATTAAAAGAGCTGGAGTTACTCAAATCGAATACTCTTCTCATTCATGGAATTGCATTAACTAAAGAACAAATCAAAGAGTGCGCAGAAGCTGGAACTTCTATCTGCTGGTGTCCTAATTCAAATTATTTCCTAATTGGCAAAACACTCGATATAGATTCTTGTTTAAAGTATGGTGTGAATGTTGTTTTGGGAACTGATTCCACAATGTCAGGAAGTATTAATCTTTTAGAAGAGCTCAAGTTTGCTCATCAGAAATTCCCACATATTCCAATGCAACAAATTTTCAAGATGATCACTACAAATGCAACAAAAGCGCTCAAGCTTCCAAAAGAATACGGAACAATTAGTAAAAATACATCTAGCTTACTCCTAATTAAAAAACATGATTCAGATCCATTCAGGAATTTGCTCAAAACTGAAATGGAAGATATTGAACTTTTAATTCATCAGGGAACTCCAATATATGGTGATGTTAAGTTTTTGAATGAATTCAATATAAATAAGGAAGAATATTATTTCTTTGGAGATGATCGATTTGTGATTGGGCATCCTGAAAAAATTACAGATTCAATTAATAAGAAACTTGGGTATAAGAAAGATTTTCCATTCTTGCCTTTTTAGAAAATCAACACAGAG
>JAGGWC010000009.1 GCA_021157645.1 Candidatus Cloacimonadota bacterium
TGCTAAGATCGAGATTGAACATGGCTATATAAACGCAACCTGTGAAAATCTCAAAGGAGCCAAAATAAGATTTGAGAAAGTAAGTGT
Source organism: Candidatus Cloacimonadota bacterium (assembly GCA_021157645.1). Taxonomy (GTDB): domain Bacteria; phylum Cloacimonadota; class Cloacimonadia; order Cloacimonadales; family TCS61; genus Tenebribacter. Next base: position 88 of record JAGGWC010000009.1, read on the forward strand.
GGGAGCTACAGCTAATGCAATTATGGTTTCTGTTCTTGCTGATGGTATAACAAATTTACATAATGTGGCAAAAGAACCCGAGATTAGTAGTCTTATAGATTATTTAGTGTTAATGGGTGCTAAGATAGAAGGAAAAAATACAAGCCATCTCCAAATAACAGGAGTGAAAAAAATGCATCCAGTAGAAACAGAAATGATGCCAGATAGAATTGAAGCAGGAACTTTTCTTATTGCTGGCGCTATAACAGGCAGCAGGATTTCTATCTCAAATTGTATTCCAGAGCATATTCAATCACTGTTGGATAGACTTATCCAAACCGGCTGTAAATTAAATATTAGTAAAAGAAAAGTTGAGATCATTCCACCAGCTATGATACTTCCTGTTGATATTGTTACCTATCCATATCCCGATTTTCCTACAGATCTGCAAGCACAATTCATGGCTTTGATGACTCTGGCAAAAGGTGAATCTAGAATTAAAGATACAATTTTCCCCGATAGGTTTATGCACGTTGCTGAATTAAACAGATTGGATGCTGATATATCGCTGGAAAAACATGTGGCAATAGTAAATGGCGTAAATACTTTAAGTGGTGCAATGGTAATGGCAACAGATCTAAGAGCAAGTGCTGCGCTGGTTCTTGCTGGACTTGCAGCGAAGGGTGAAACAACTATTTCCAGAATTTATCATATCGATAGGGGTTATGATAAAATTGAGGTTAAACTACAAAAACTTGGTGCTGATATTAAAAGGATTAAGGGATAAATTTTTTATTTTCTTTCGTTCTCAGTTAAGATATTCTTTCTTTTATCCATGTTTTTCTGTGTGTATCCGTGAGCAATTTCTCTGCTTTTTCCAGATCCTGAGGTGTATCGATCCCAATGCCTTTGTAGGAAGTTAAAACCATCCTGATCTTATATCCATTTTCCAAAAGTCTTAATTGTTCAAGCTTTTCAATTTTTTCTAACTTACTTTCTGGCAATTTAACAAATTCAAACAACGTTTTTCTCCTGAAAGCATAAACACCGATATGTTTGTAATTTATAATTTGGGGTTCGGGACTTGGAATTCGTGAGAAATTGAGAGCATTATTATTTTCATCACAAACAACTTTTACCACATTTGGATTTTCAATGTCTGCACTTGTTTTGTGCATTAAAGATGCAACCATAACTTCAGAATCATCAAAAGCTTCGATCAATTTTTTGAGTGGTTTTTCAGTGATGAATGGCTCATCACCCTGTATATTGATTATAATATCAGCATCTTTGCAGCAAAACAATTTAGTACAAACTTCTGCTACACGATCTGTTCCGCTTTTATGTTTTTTGCTGGTTAAAGTTACTTTTCCTCCAAACCCCTTAACAGCTTCAAATATACGCTGATCATCTGTTCCCACGATTATTTCAGCAAACAATCCACTTTTTTTTGCCTGCTCATAAACATGTTGAATAATGTATTTATTCCCCAATTTTACTAAAGGTTTTCCAGGAAATCTTGTAGAATCAAACCTGGCAGGGATTATTGCAATTACTTTCATCATTCTACTTATTCCCTACTACTTACTATTTATTGATTTCCATTTCATGATAAACTTTAAAAGTTCTTAAATTATCTTTGAGTTCCGTTGTAATATAGCTAGCTTTTAACTTCATCATTGAAAGCTTCTCCGAAGTTTCTAATACTATTTTTTTTTCTGTGATCTCATCTGTATTTATTATCGCAGACTGAATTATTTTTTCAAAATATTTTGCAATTTCAAACGTTGCTTCTTCAGCTGCATTTTCCCAAGCTAGAACCAATGATGATGAACTTTTAGTTTTATAACAATTTATTGTATTATCCAAAATTTCTAACTTATTTTTCTCAAAGTATTCAGGTATTCTCTGGATATTTGCTTTATTAAAAGGAGTACCCACTTTCTTATTAATGGTAGAGAATAGACCAAAAAAATAGCCAAGTACTTCTACAGAATCCACAAGTATAAGAGAATTGTATATTCGCTCTGTTGTTTCGGGAGATGAACTTACATTCAATTTAAATTTAGATGCGTTTGATTTAAGAATATTGTCGCTGGAAGTCACCGCATATTTTTCAATTGTATATGAAGCTTGATTTCGGCTTTTCATTACTGCTGCCATTTGTTTTGCTGCCTCATACATTTCAGCTTCATTCATACTTTTCTGGGAAATTCCAACTACAAAACTTTCCGGTGTATTATAAATCCATTTTGGAAGTGGTGGAATCTCAAATTTGTCCTGTGTTTTCTGCCGGTAGATTTCATTATGTGTTGCACATCCAGCAATTATAAACAATGTTAAAATCAGAATTATTACATTTTTCATTTATTACTTTTCTTCCTTTTATTTTTCTTTAAGTAAACAAGAAGTGATGTCAAGTCAATATGATTCACTCCCGGAATTCGGGATGCCTGCCCCAAAGAAGTTGGTTTAATTTTATTTAGTTTTTCTCTCGCTTCATAAGCAATTGATTCAATTTTCATGTAATCAATATCGGTTGGAATTGGTGAATGTTCCATTTTCTCGAATTTATCAATTTCTGCCATTTGCCTTTTAATATAACCTTCATATTTTATGTTCAAAGAAATTCTGTTTTGAATATCAGAAGTCACATCTTCTGGAATTTTATAACCAAATTGAGCCAGATCAGGAAATGATATTTCAGGACGTTTAAGAATTTTTTCATACTTCATCGGTTCTTTAAGCTTTGGATGTTTGTTGGATGCAGTTACTTTCAAATAGTCCATTTCTCGATTAAATATTTTTTTCATAGCTTGGAATTTTTGCCAGCGTACATCACTAATTAAGCCTAATTTATAGCCAATTGGCATTAATCGTTCATCCGCATTATCCTGACGTAGGAATAATCTGTATTCGGCACGGGAAGTAAAAAGTCGATATGGTTCATTTGTCCCTTTTGTTACCAGATCATCCAAAAGAACACCTAAATACGATTGTGATCTGTCAAAGATCAATGGTTCTTTTTTATCCAATGCAAGAACTGCATTTATACCGGCTGCAATTCCTTGAGCGGCTGCTTCTTCGTAACCAGAAGTTCCATTGATCTGTCCAGCCAAATATAATCCCGAAACAATTTTTGTTTCCATAGTTGCTTTAATCTCATCCGGGATCACATAATCATACTCAATGGCATAACCATAACGAATTATAGAAGCATTATGCAAACCTTGTATAGAATGGATCATCTTCTTCTGAATTTCTGGTGGAAGACTATTGGATGTTCCATTTACATAAGCTTCAAAAGTATTTGCACCTTCCGGTTCTATAAAAACATGATGCCTGTCCTTTCCAGCAAATTTGACAATCTTATCTTCGATAGAAGGACAATACCTCGGTCCAATTCCACTTATATATCCACCATAAAGAGAAGATTTTTTAAGGTTGGAATTAATTATTTTATGAGTTTCCTGATTTGTAAAAGTAAGGTAGCAACTCACATCATTTCTCAAAGTAATATCTCTGTAATATGAGAATCCTTGCGGGTTTTCATCTCCTGGTTGTTCTTCAACCTGATTCATATTCACAGTTCTCAAATCAATTCTGGGTGGAGTTCCTGTTTTGAATCTTGCCAGTTTTAATCCTATCTTTGTAAGTGAATCTGATAATTTATTTGAAGCAGGTTCTCCTGCTCTGCCGGCGCTTATATTTACGTTCCCAATATGAACAAGACCTTTTAAAAATGTACCGTTTGCCAGAATAACCTTAGAAGCGAAATATTCCTCTCCCAGATTGGAACGTACTCCTTTCACTGTTTTGCCGTCTCTATCCAAAATTATCTCATCTATCATTGATTCAACAACATCAAGATTATCCTGATTTTCTAATGCACGATACATAACCGCTGAGTATTCCATTCTATCATTTTGCGATCTTGGAGCCCAAACTGCAGGTCCTTTTTTTTGGTTCAGCATCCTGAACTGTATACCTGTAATATCTGCAGCTCTGGCAAGTTCTCCACCCAACGCATCTATCTCTCTTGCAAGATGTCCCTTCGCAGGTCCTCCCACCGAAGGGTTACAACTCATTCGCCCAATTGTTTCTATCTTGATCACAAAGATAAGAGTTCGTGCTCCCATTCTGGCAGCAGCAAGTGCAGCTTCTATCCCTGCATGACCTGCACCAACAACAATTACATCATATTTATTCATAATTTCCAAATGTTGATAATGCTCTTAAGTGTCAAGATAGTTCAAGTTATACTTTTTTTTGATTTGACAAGGAAACTATACTATAACTTTTAGAAAGTTGAAGTATTACAAGGTGATAAGTATAAATAATGAAATAAGTTCTATTGATTATCATTAAGAGAATTAGGAGTTTTAATAAAATATGGCTAAACAAAAAAGAACAGCAATAAATCCAAGAAGAGATGAGGATTATTCAGGCTGGTATCAAGAAGTTGTAAAAGCTGCCGATATGGCAGAAAATAGCGATGTTCGCGGATGCATGGTTATCAAACCTTGGGGTTATGCAATTTGGGAAAATATTCAAAAGAATCTTGATACAATGTTCAAAGATACAGGACATGTTAATGCCTACTTTCCACTTTTTATTCCAAAAAGTTTTTTTGAAAAAGAAGCCGAACATGTGGAAGGTTTTGCTAAAGAATGTGCCGTGGTTACACATACCAGATTAGAAGATGATGGGAAAGGCGGATTGAAACCTGCCGGGAAATTAACAGAAGAACTTATTGTTCGTCCTACCAGTGAGACCATTATTGGTGCATCATTCAGTAAATGGATAAATTCTTACCGAGATCTGCCTTTGCTAATAAATCAATGGGCAAATGTTGTTAGATGGGAAATGCGAACTCGATTATTTTTGCGTACAACCGAATTTTTATGGCAAGAAGGTCACACAGCTCATGCAACCAAAAAAGATGCTTTAGAAGAAACTTATAAAATGCTAAATGTTTATGCTGATTTTGCTGAGAAATATCTTGCTATGCCTTTAATTATGGGCGAGAAAACAGAATCCGAAAGATTCCCCGGTGCTTTAAGTACCTTCTCTATTGAAGCAATGATGCAAGATAAAAAAGCTCTTCAATCAGGAACTTCTCATTTCTTAGGATTAAATTTTGCGAAAGCTTCCAATATAAAATTCCAAAACAAAGAAGGAAAAGAAGAATATGCATGGACTACTTCATGGGGCGTTTCTACAAGACTTATTGGTGCTCTAATTATGGCGCATAGCGACGATGATGGGTTGGTTCTTCCACCCAAAATAGCACCTTCACATATTGTGATGGTTCCTATTTATAGAACTGATGAAGAGCGTGCAAAAGTTATGACGCTTATTGATGAGCTTATCTCAAAATTAAAGAAATTGAGATATAATGAGGAGAAAATTCGATACCAAGTTGATGGCCGTGATATGCGTGGTGGTGAAAAACTTTGGGATTGGATAAAAAAAGGTGTTCCTGTAAGACTTGAGATCGGACCCCGTGATATTGAGAATAATTCTGTCTTCATGGGAAGAAGAGATAAA
>JAGGWC010000156.1 GCA_021157645.1 Candidatus Cloacimonadota bacterium
CCGGCAGTTGCAAAAAATGTAAAAGTTGTTGTAATAACTTCGTCATCTTCTTGTATTTCAAGAGCTTTTAGTGCGAGAATGAGGGCATCGGTACCGGAAGCACAACCGACAGCATGATTGCACTGACAATATTTTTGGATATCTTCTTCAAATTCTTTAACTTGTGGTCCAAGGATATATTTATGTGATTTAAATACTTTTTCAATTTCAGCTTTGATAATACTCATTATAGGTTCATTTTGAGCATTCAAATCAAGCAATGGAACTTTCATATTATTTGCTATTCCTCAAAATAGTCTATCGTTCTTTTAAGAATTTGTTCAAGATTATAATTAGGTTTGTAATCGATCAATTCAATTACTTTTGATAAATCCGGTTTACGATGACGCATATCTTCGAAACCTTCTTCATAAGCATCTGCATAATCTATATATTCAATCTTTGATCTGCTGTTTGTAAGTTTCTTGATCTTATGAGCAAGTTCTTCGATAGTGATGCTTATATCGTTTCCAAGATTAAAAATTTCACCAATTGCTTTTTTATTTTTCATTAATTTGATCATACCATCGGTTACATCTTCTACATCACAGAAACATCTGGTTTGTTTTCCGTCACCAAAAATAGTTATTGGATGATTAAGAAGAGCATTCCTGACAAATTTTGGAATAACCATTCCATATTGTCCTGTTTGACGTGGACCAACTGTATTAAAACACCGCACGATAACAACAGGTAATTTTTTCTCTCTATGATAAGCTAATGCAAAAAATTCATCAATAGCTTTTGCTGCACTATAACTCCATCTAGAGATATGTGTGGATCCCAATAATCGATCATCTTCTTCTTTGAATGGGATATTATCATTTTTTCCGTAGATTTCGGAAGTTGAAACCATGAGTACTTTTTTCTTATACTTATTAGCAAATTCTAGAACATTCTCAGCACCACCAATATTGGTTTGAAGCGAAAGAAGGGGATTATCTATAATATATTTTACACCAACCGCTGCAGCGAGATGATATATCTGGTCACATTTTTTTATTAAATCTTCTAAAACATCACGATTTAAAATAGAATCTATAACATAATTGAAATTCTGCTTTTTGGTTAAGTGGATAATATTAGAATATTTTCCTGTTGAAAGGTTATCGATCACTGAAACGGAATGTCCTTCTTTTAGCAGTTTTTCTGCCAGATGCGACCCAATAAAACCTGCACCGCCTGTTATTAATATGTTCATTATTTCTCCTTCTATTGGTAAATTATGCCTTTTATGATTATATAGCTGGTAGCGAGACCTGTAATAAATGAAATAGTTTCTTTGATGTATGGCCAGTAGTATGAAAATCTTTCTTTACGTGGGATGAATATTGTATCACCGGGATTTAGCTTGGTGTTTTTATTTGGATTTATCCATTCTCCTGTTTTGGCATCAATTATTTTTATCTTTCCTTTCCATGCCTTATCCGTAAGTCCACCGGCAAGTTCTATGTATTCAAGGTAATTTAATTCAAGATCATAATTGAGCAAACCAGGATTTACAACTTCACCACTAATTTTAATAGCAACAGCTTTTGCTGGGAAATATATTACGTCTCCATCTTTCAGGTTAATATCGTATTTTATTTTCTTGTTATTCCACAAGATATCAAAGTTTTTTGCAAATATGCCATTTGGTTCCGTTAGCCTATTCCTCATATAGCGGTATTCAATATGAGACATATCTTCAGCTCGTGTTTTTCTTAATTGATGATATTCAGGATCACGGAGATCTTCTTCGCTAATTCTTTGAAGATAAGCATTAAAGAGATCTGCATCTTCAGTAGGTCCGCCTGCTTTTGTAATTATTTGTAAAAGGGTCGTTTTGTTATTCTCAATTGCATAAGTTCCTTCGTAAGCAATTTCACCTATCAATGTAACAAAACTTTTATCATGATATTCAAGAATTTCACGAATATAAATTCTATCATCATTTTGCAGAATTATATTTTCTTTATTCTCAGGATCGTTCATGATCAGATTAAGGTTTACATTTATCGATTCAGTTAAGGATGAATTTCCAATAAATCTAACAATTTCAACATTCTGGTTATCTGCATTTGGCAAAATACCCATTGAAAGTTCAATAATGTCAGATATCCTATCTCCATTTTTCAATTCGATATAATTTGGAAGCTCTTCTTCATTTCTGTTAGCAATTGCTCCGAAGATTTGTATTTGTTCTTTAATTACAGGAACAATAATAATATCTCCATCTTTTAAATATGGATTTGAATTTTCTCTACCCAGCACAAGGAATTTTAACAAATCAAGTTTTATGATTTTATCATTTCTCTTTAAGGTAATATTTCTTTTTGAGGCGTTGTTTACAGCATGTAGAGGTATATTGATCGTATCAAGAAGTGTGTTGGCAAATTTAATAGCTTCAGAAACACGAATAGTTGGAGGGAAAGGATATACACCCGGATTCTTAACTGCTCCGACAACGGATACATTGTACATGATATTATTGCTATATTGCTGGCTGATATTTTCCTGAGCAAAAAGACAAATTGATGAAAAAAGTACGACCATTACTAATATGATTTTAGATATATTTTTCATTAAACCTCCCAAGCTACTAATGCTACCTAACAACATTCTTTATAAGATATAGAAAAATTCTAAAGTTAAGCTTTTTTGTCAAATGTTTTCACATAGCTGTAAATATACTATTTTAAGAATTTTCAGCGATAAATTGTAATACGTTAATTGCAACTTTCAGATGATTGTTTTTTGCTGTCTTTGTCGCTTCTGAGATATTAAAAATAATTCGTAGATTTTTTGTTGTATCAAAATTGATTGGATAATTGAATTTACCAATAATTTTTGAGATCAATGAACGTGATGGTAGACGTTTGGAATCGAATTCAATTATGAAATTATTTTTCTTAATATTAAGGGAGCGAAGATTGGCCTGTAGAGCCAGCATGCGCAATTTATAATAAAGAATTGTATTTACTGATTTTTCAGGTATCACACCAAATCTATCGATCAATTCTTTTTCTAAATCATCAAATTCACTTAATGAAGTAAAATGTAAAAGTTTCCGGTAAATTTCCAATCTTTCTTTTTCATTAGAAATATAAGTCTCGGGAAAATAATGGTCTATATTCAATTTAAGATGCAGAAGTTTTTCTTTTTCCAATTCTCCAACAAATTCTTCATCCTGCAATTCTTTAATTGCACTTTCTAAAAGACGGTTATAATAATTGAATCCAATAGAATTTATAATTCCGCTTTGTTTTGTACCTAAAAGTGATCCTGCTCCCCGCAGCTCCATATCCCGCATCGCAATCTGATAACCGCTTCCTAATGATTCATATTCGATAAGTGATTCCAATCTTTTTCGTGCAACGTCATTTAATTTTGGTGGGATAATTAGATATGCGTAAGCACGGCGATTACTTCTTCCAACTCTGCCACGCATTTGATATAATTGGGCAAGTCCGAACATATCAGTACGATTGATTATCATCGTGTTTGCATTGGGAATATCAATACCAGATTCAATTATTGTAGTTGCGATGAGTACATCGAATTTATGATGAGCAAAATCAAGCGTAATTTTTTCCAACTGTTTTTCAGGCAATTGTCCATGTCCAATTTCAAAACTTACATTAGGAAGAAGTTCCTGTAGTTCGGCAGCTATGCTTTCTATTGTCTGTACTCTATTATGAACAAAGAAAACCTGTCCACCTCTATCAACTTCTCGGTTAATTGCATCTTTGATAATGTTTTCATCATAAGGAACTACGACGGTTCTTATTGGTAATCTTGCTTTGGGTGGAGTACGAATAAGCGATAATTCCTTCAATTTAGAAAGTGCCATATACATAGTGCGTGGGATTGGTGTTGCACTCATATAAAGCGTATCTACATTTGTTTTGATCTGTCGTAGTTTATCTTTATGCCTAACACCAAATCGATGTTCTTCATCAATTATTAGAAGTCCAAGTTTTTTGTATTTAATATCTTTAGATAGTAAACGGTGGGTTCCAATGGCAATATCAATCTCACCAGTTGATAGTTTTACAATATCCTTGTTAATATGAGCTTTAGAACGGAATCGACTGAACATGGCAATATTCACCGGATATTGGGCTAACCTTTCCTTAAAAACGAGATAATGCTGTTCTGCCAGAAGTGTTGTTGGAACCAATACAACAACTTGATATCCGCTATTCACGGCCTTAAAAGCAGCACGGATGGCAACTTCGGTTTTGCCAAATCCCACATCTCCACATAACAGACGTTCCATAGGAGTATTATCTTCCATATCTGTTTTAATTTCTTCGATAGCACTCTTCTGGTCAGGTGTATCTTCGTAAATGAAAGATTCTTCCATCTCGGTTTGCCAGACAGAATCGGGTTCAAAGGCAATACCTCTTTTTACTTTTCGTTCTGCATATAATTTTATCAGATCTTCAGCAATAAGTTCGATTTGTTTTTGTGCTCGGGATTTCATATTTTCCCATTTTTTACTGCCAAGTCTGTGAATTGTAGGTGTTATTCCTTCTTCAGAAACAAATTTTGAAACTAATGAAAGTTGAAAGGTTGGAACGTAAACTACATCATTTCCAGCATAACGCAAAGTGAGAGTCTCAATTATATTTCCTTCAATATTTAATTTCTTTAATCCTGCATAAATGCCAATTCCATGATCAATGTGAACAATGTAATCTCCGGGTTTTAAAGCATCGTAATTTACCAGAGCTTCTTCTTTGGAAAACCTGTTTTGATGCCGTTTCCGTTTATATCGACTAAAAATTTCATGATCGGTATAAACTGCTATTTTAGCATCGGTAAGATAAAATCCGGATTGTAAAACACCAATTGTGAAATCAATCTTATCATCATATTGTGGTAATAGATCACGCATTCGTTTACTCTGACTGCTATTATCAGATTGAATGATAATTCTGTAACCGGTTTCCAGCTTTTTTTTGAGTTCATCTTCAAATAATTCCAGATTTCCCTGCAGATTTGTTTGAGAGATTACTGGAGCTTTGAATTTGGCTGTGATCTCTTTAAATTCCTGATAAGAAGCTGAAAGAAAATAACTTGGATATTTCTTCAGTATCTTATTTACAAAACGTTTGTTGGCAAAAAGAGCATCTGGTTGAGGAATAATATGATTTTTAAATTTATTTCTATTTTTTTGATAGAGATTAGTTGTTTCTTCAAATATTTCTTTTATATAAGAAGGAACATATTGAAATTCATCCCAGAAAATTATACAATTATCTGCTGTAAAATACTCTATAAAAGTTTCAATTTTTGGAATAAGCATAGAAACATCGAGCTCAATTCCATCATAGAATCCATTATCATGTATCTTTTCCCACATTTTATCATTTGTGTCAATATCATGTAACGAAAATTCACGAGATGGAATCATGGTTACTTTAGTTAACTCTTCGCCAGTAGAGCGCTGAGAATTTACAGAAAATACTCTGATCGATTCAATAATATCACCAAAGAATTCGATTCTTATCGGCCGATGTGAATTTGGACTGAATACATCAATAATACCGCCACGACGGGCGATTTCTCCAACTTTGGAAACCTGAAACTGATTTTCGTATCCCATTCCAACCAAATTAGAAACTAGAATGTCGGGATCATACTCTTCATTAACAGAAATTCTGATTATATTCTCTTTAAAAATTTCTGCAGCAGTTATTTTACGCAGAAGTGAGCGAATAGAAACACTATAAATTCCCGCTTCAGAAGATACAGCCGCTGTGAGAGTCTCGATCCTCTGACCTCTTAGCATATAATGAGGTGAACGCTGTTCATAAGGTAAAACTTCATAATCAGGTAAAAAATGTGCCCTGTCTCTTCCAATCAACAAATCAAGATCTTCCAGATAATCCTCTGCAACTTTATCATCTGCAGTTACAAATATTATATTTTTACCTGTTTGCTCGAATACTCGCGATAGAAGCAATGATTTAGCAGAGCGATTAAGATTATAGAACAAATCCCCGATTTTGTTCTCAGCGATTTCCACGTCGAACTGTTTTATGAACTCCGATCTATTAATTAGAGATTTAATTTTACTATAAAATGTACTCATAAATTACAATTTGAAAATAGATTTGATAACGTCAAGAATAATGATGGGGAAAGCATTACCCATGCTGCTGTCCTTCTCTCAGGAGAGAATGAGCATAAGAAGCTGTTGAAAGAAACTTTGTCATACTGAGCTTATCGAAGTATTGAAGTCTCTTATAATTATTCTTTTACTTCTTAATTTAGGCACTTTTCTCATTAACTTTTAAATACTGTTTTTTCCATTTGACAATTAGTATTCAGATTTGCAATTTCGTTTATTAGTTAAACATAAAGATATTTGATGTTACATTTATACTTGTTTATAAGTTCAACTTGAGAAAACTAGGCTTGGAATATTATCATTCTTAACTCAATTCCTCAGCAAGCTGAGTTATTAAGTCAAATCCAACAAGACTAAGGAGTAACAAAAATGAAAAAATTAAAAATTTTGATGCTGGAAGATAATCAATTCGATGTGAAACTTATCAAACAAGAAATGATAGAGCATGAAATTGATTTTACTTCAAAGCTGGTAGAAACAGAAAAGGATTTTATTGAAGCTATACATAACTTCAAGCCAGATTTGATCCTTTCGGATTATAGCTTACCACAATTCACAGGATTTGAAGCATTGAAAATTGTAAAAAAACTTATTCCGGATATTCCTGTTATCATTGTCACTGGTTTCCTTTCAGAAGAAACTGCAATAGACTCTATAAAGGCTGGTGCCTGGAATTATATTCTCAAAGATAACCTGTTAAGATTAGCTCCAGCTATTAAAAACGCACTAAAATTGAAAGAGGAAAAGAACAAAAAAAGCCAGGCAGAAAAAACGTTGAAAGAAAGTGAAGCACATTATCACCTGCTTTTTAATACATTACCATACAGTGCTGAAATTTTAGATTTGAAAGGTAATATTTTAGATTGTAACACGAATACACTTGAAATGTTAGGTTATAAAAGAAACAAAATTATTGGTAGAAATATTAATGAGTTTGCTGATGCGGAAACATTAGAATTTTTCCATAAGAATTTCTCACAAGCTAAAAAAGGCGAAATACGGAATAATGAAGCTCGGTTGATCCATAAAAACGGAAACATAATTCATGTCATACGAACTGTAAATCCCATTATTAGTACAGATGGCGTAGTAAAGAATTTGCTCGCTCTTAATGTTGATATCACCAAACTTAAAAAAGCGGAGGAAAAAATAAAAGAACAGCATAAAAATATTGACTTGCTTTACAAAATCGCAATACAGTTTATTGAATTTCCACAAGATAAAGATATTTATACTTTTATTGGAGAACAACTTCAAGTGTTTGCAGGTAAAGATTCTTATGTTGCTGTTAATTCTATTGATAGGGAAGCAAAAATCTTGACCACGCGTGCAATTATTGGAATGGGAAAATTCACAAAAAAAATTATAGATCTTTTAAAAAAGCATCCCGTTGGTATGACTTATAATTCAAATGATGAAGACCTTATTTATCTTACCGACAGCAAATTACACTTATACAAAGAAGGAATATATGGCTTATCATTAAAGACTGTTCCGAAAGCTGTTTCCAAGTCCATAGAAAAATTAATGAATATTAAAAAGATATTTACAATCGGTTTTACAAAAGATAATAATTTATTCGGAACCATTGCCATATTTTTCAAAGAAAATGTTGGTGAACTTCAAAATAAGAAAATAATAGAACTATTTGTTAAACATGCTTCCATTGTGGTTCAAAAAAGGCAGGCAGAAGAAGCATTAAAAAACTCTGAAGAAAGATTAAATATTTTATTTGAATCTGCACCGGATGCTTACTATCTTAATGATCTTACAGGCAAATTCATTGATGGAAACAAGGCAGCTGAAAAATTACTAGGTTACCCACGGGAAGAACTTATCGGTAAAAATTTTGTGGAGACTGGAATACTATATCCAAACCAAGCCAAGAAAGCTTTAGATGTCTTGAAAAGAAACATAAATGGTGAATCCATTGGACCTGACGAGTATACATTAAAAAGAAAGGATGGTTCAAAAGCTGAAGTGGAAATATTAACTCATCCTGTAACCATAAATAATGAGAGAATGGTTTTGGGCATTGCCCGCGATATAACCGAGCGAAAGCAAGTAGAGAAAAAACTGGAATCAAAAATGAAACAACTTATATTGATCAATGATATCACAATTGGTAGAGAATTAACACTAAATGAA
>JAGGWC010000177.1 GCA_021157645.1 Candidatus Cloacimonadota bacterium
GATCTTTTTGATAAAAAGGCTTATGAATTGCTTTCAAACGGGCAAACCGATGGTATTTTCCAATTTGAGTCGGGTGGTATGAAAAAATATCTTATTGCCCTGCAACCCAATATATTTGAAGATCTCATTGCAATGGTAGCTCTCTATAGACCTGGTCCAATGCAATTCATTGATAAATTTATTAACAGAAAGCAGGGGAGAGAGAAAATATCTTATCTTCATCAATTGACAGAAAATTCACTTAAAGAAACCTATGGAGTAACTGTTTATCAGGAACAAGTGATGCAGATCGCTCGAGAGATGGGTGGCTTAAGTGGGGCTGAAGCAGATACTTTACGAAAAGCCATTAGCAAGAAGAAGATACAAACAATGGAAAAATTGAAGGTTAAATTTGTTGAAGGAGCTTCTACAAACGGTGTTAAACCACAAATAATTGAAACTATCTGGAATAATTGGTTAGAATTTGCCAACTATGCTTTCAATAAAAGCCATGCTACTGCTTATGCCTATATAGCTTTCCAAACTGCATATTTAAAATCCCACTACCCTGTAGAATTTATGGCAGCCTTACTATCTTTAGAAGATAATCCTAATAAAATACCTTATTTTGTGGATGAATGCAAAGTGATGGGCATAGAAGTAATACCACCTAACATCAATCAAAGCCAAAATGAATTTGTTGTACATGGCAAGAAAATACTCTTTGGTTTGCATGCTATAAAAAATGTTGGTAGTGCAGCTATTAATGCAATGATCAAAGACAGAAATGAAGCGGGAGAATATAAAACAATATTTGATTTTTGTTCACGTTCAGATACAATGTGTGTAAATAAATCTGTTTTGGAAAGTTTGATTGGATCAGGTGCTATGGATGATTTAGAAGGAAACCGAGCACAGAAATATCAGGCAATTGAAAATGCAATGGAATATGGTTCGGGGGTACAGGAGGAAAAGAAACGAGGACAGATGATGTTCTTTGATGCGTTTGAAGAAGAAGATAATTGCCAGCCAAAGTTACCTTCACTCCATGAATGGTCGCTTCAAGAAAAACTCAGGTATGAAAAACAAGTGCTGGGTTATTATTTGTCAGGTCATCCACTAAATCAATATCGTGAATTAATTAAATTATTTGTAAATGCTTCATCAGATATTTCCGAACAAACTTTAGAAAAAGTCCCAACCAAGATAGCCATTGCAGGGGTAGTCTCAGAAATTATCAAGAAAAGTGATAAGAAAGGAAATCCTTTTGCCATAATTATTATGGAAGATCTTAATGGAAAATTCGAAGTGACCCTTTTTAGAGATGACTATCTAAAATATATCAGAATAATGCTTGAGGGACAAGAATTATTTATCTTAGGTAAAAAATCAAATTACTCCAATGGCGGTGATAATATACTTCGGATTATACCTACTAAAATTATGCACTTTGATGAATTACAGAAAGAGCTTGCCGGTGAAGTTTATCTTAAAATGAAAGAAATTGATTTTAGTGATGAATTTTCAGATAAACTAAAAAAATATATGAGGGAAAACCGTGGCAACTTTAATATTCAAATTGCTTTAGAAACATCTTCTTTCAGAACACTTAATCTTCATCCGAAAGATATCAAAATATTCCCAAATGCGCAGCTAAGAGAACTTTGTGAGAGTATCGAAGGATTACAACCAAAATTGTCATTAAATTATTAAAAAAGGAGATTTTATGAAATTATTATTAGTAATAGTTTTTATTATATTGTCTTTCTCACTGCTTTTTACAGATCAATTACCAATTTCTGTAGATTTAAATAGATTCTTAGATGATTCTAATAATACGGTCTTTGATATAAACTATCAGCTTACTTATAATTTTCTACATTTTGAAAAGACTGATGCGGGGTTTGTTGCAAATCTTAAGGTTGAATATTCATTATTGATGGATGAAAAGATAATAGATAAAGGTAACTTTTCAAATAAAATTATTTTTCCCAATCAGGAAATGACCAAATCTGGGAAACTGTTCAGAGATAAGATTTCCGTTACTTTGCCCAGTTCAGGTTATACAATGCAGCTTTCATTTTACGATACTAGTTCAGATCTGTATTCTTCATGGTCAAAGGATTTAAATATATTAAAAAGAGATTCTTTTTTGAGTGATCTAGAGTTTTCTTCCAACATCGTAACAGATACGACAGATTATCTGGATAAATTCCATCGGGATGACCAACTTTTCTTTATTAATTGTAATCATATTTATAGTAAAGAAACAGTAGATTCATTGTACCTTTATTTTGAAGTTGGGAATGGACACTATCCCGTGGGAAAACTTTATGAGAAGATCAATATTATTAAAGATGATGATACCGTAAAAGTGATCACGCAAGAATTAAACTGTCACGGGAACAAATTACCTCAGATACGCAAAATAGATATTTCCAATCTTGAAGAAGGTTATCATAAGATCAATCTTGAAATTATTGATCCGGTTTCAAATGCTGTAAATAAGACAGAAGATTATTTTAGTATTAAGAAAGAAAGTGTAAGTAATTACAGACTTTTTGTGGAACTGGAGGATGAAATTATACTGATGAAATATTTTTTATCTTCAGCTAAAACAAAGATCTGGAAGAATCTTACTGATGACGGTAAGTTGCAATTTATTGATAGATTTTGGGAAATTAATGATTCGGATGTTTCTACAAAGAGAAATGAATTTTATGAATTAATCAGAGAACGTATCAAATATTGTAATAATCATTATTCCCATTTTGGCAAAGGTTGGAAAACTGATCAGGGAAGGATATATATTAAATATGGTGAACCGGATGATATTTTGTACGATTACACAGATCTTTCAACGAAATATGCACAAAAAAAATATGAGATATGGAAATTTAGAACGCATTATAATTACACCTATCTTTTCCTTGATTTTCAGACAAATGGGAATTATAAACTGATTTACAGTGATAATGATCCAAATGAATCAAGTTCCACAGATCTAGAAAAATATTTAGGTGAGAATTTTGATATGGGCCTATTAAATTAATAATTTTAACGGGCATAATAAATTAAGTTAGAAAGGTTTGAAATAAGGTTTGCATAAGGAATGTATTTTAATAAAAATAATTTAATCTATTTATAATGATTGAAATTGATATTAATAAAGTTAAAAAATAGGACTAAATGCTTCTTTGATATGTTTTAAAGTTATGTGATTATCATGAGTAAGAATTATAATTACATCGAACCGTGTGTACAAATTTTCATATTGATGATTTTTTGAGAGAAAATAAGAAGCTGTTTTGGAAATTTTTTTTCTTTTAGAAATAGAGATGCTATTCAGAGCAGAATCAAGATTGCTGGATCTTGTTTTAACTTCAATGAATACTAATGTCCCGTTGTCTAAGCTGATAATATCGATCTCACCATAAGGAGAATGGAAATTTGTATTTATAATTTTGTGTTTATTTGAAATTAGAAATTCTTTTGCTTTTTTTTCTCCTTTTGCTCCTATATATTTAATATTATTAATCATAAAAAAAAGATATTAGTGGTATAAAAAATGTCAATAAATTAAAAACCAGCTAATTTAATATTTGAAGACATTGTGTGTAAAAAAGTTTATTATCCGTAAAAATTTTATGCTTTTACAGCAGGAGGGCTGTTTCATATAGTTATGAAATATTATCAAATCGCACTTCCTATTAACGTTACGAAACTCTATATTTATAAGAATGAAAAAGAGATCATAGCAGGTTGCAGAGTGCTGGTTTCATTTAATAATACATTCCATACAGGTATAGTTTGGCAGGAAACCAATAAAATTGATGAAAAGATCAAATATAAAGATATTCTTGAGATCGTTGATGAAGAACCAAAAATATCTTCTGAGTTATTGGAGCTGGCTTTGTGGATCAGTAAATACTATAGATGTAGTTTAGGACAGTCACTTTCAGCAATGCTTCCCTCTGCTTTCAACGTTCAATTGCAGAGAAAGATAAAATTAGCAGATATCTCAAAATCCAATCTTGATAATGGACCAGCACAAAGAATAGTAGAAGCACTCAATAATGATTGGCAGGATATTCCTAAATTGAAAGAGAAATTAAAGATCAAATCCTCTGAATTTAATACTGCTTTAGAAGAGTTGGAGAATAGTGGAATTATTGAGATCAATCGGGTATTTGATGAGAAGATCAAGAAGAAGATCGCAAATTTTGTAACATTATTAAAAGTTGATAAATTACCTGTTCTCACTACAAAGCAAACAGAAGCATATGAATATATGAAAAACATAGCAACAGATTTCCCACTTGCTAAAATTGCAAGTAAATTCAGCTATTCAATTGTTAAAGCTTTAAGAAATAAAGGTCTCTTGACTATAGATTCGCGAGAAGTAAAAAGGGAATATTTTTCCTTTCCAAAAAAAAGGAAAATTAAAAATATTCAACTGACATCAGAACAAAAAACTGCTATTTCTAGCGTAAACAAATATGTTCGCTTGGAAGAATATCATCCGTTTTTGCTCTTTGGAATTACCGGCAGTGGCAAGACAGAAGTTTATATTGAAATAATAAAGAGTGTGCTAAAGAAAAACAAAACTGCTCTTATGCTGGTTCCTGAAATTGCACTTACGCCGCAGATGGTTGACAGGTTCTTTAATGCTTTTGGAGAGGATATTGCTATCCTGCACAGTCACCTGAATGATCGTCAGAGATGGGAACAGTGGAACAAAATAAAATCTGGTAAAAGTAAAATCGTGATAGGAGCACGCAGTGCAATATTTGCACCACTCAAAAATCTAGGCGTGATTATTGTTGATGAGGAACATGAAACAACCTACAAACAAGAAAATACCCCGCGTTATAATGGACGTGATCTTTCTATTTTGCGGGCAAAAATGAACAATGCAGTAGTCATTCTGGGAAGTGCAACTCCTTCGCTGGAAAGCTGGAACAATTTTAACCATGACAGGTTTACTCTGCTGGAATTATCTCACCGTCCACTCTCCTATGAGCTTCCAACTATTGAAATAATTGATATGAAAAAAGAGAAAGATCCAAAACTATTGCTTTCGGCTAAACTGAAGACAAAGATCGAAGAAAAATTGAAACTCAAGGAACAGATAATTTTGCTGCAGAACAGAAGAGGTCATTCCTCTTTTGTGCAGTGTATATCCTGCGGAAATATATTTGAATGTTCGCATTGTGATATATCTATGAAATTTCATAGTCACACTTCAGAATTGATTTGTCATTATTGCGGACACAGAACACCAATGCCAAGGAAGTGCCCGGAATGCGGAAGCTATATGTTCACATTTGGAGCATCCGGTACTCAGCAGATCGAAAAACAGCTGAATATACTTTTTCCAAAAGCCAGAATTTTAAGAATGGATTCCGATAGTGCAGGAAGCAAAGAGAGTTATAATTCTATGTTTACAAGAATGAGAGAGGGAACGATTGATATATTATTAGGAACACAGATGATAGCAAAGGGGCTAGATTTTGAAAATGTAACATTAGTCGGAGTGATCTCTGCCGATATTGGGCTTAATGTCCCAGATTTCAGGGCTGCTGAACGCACTTTTCAACTGCTCACTCAAGTGGCAGGCAGGTCAGGGCGTGGTAAAAAATCAGGTGAAGTTATTATCCAGACATATAATCCTGATCACTACTCCATTACAACTGCTTTAGAGCAGAACTTTTTAACCTTTGTTGAAAAAGAGTTGAGATTGAGAAAGCATTTGAAATATCCACCAGAATATCGACTGGCAAGAATAGTGTTCTCTCATAAGAATAAGGAATATTTGAAAGAGCAAATAAATAAAAATGTAAAAATTATCAATCAATTAAATAACCTTTTCGAACCTAGTAAATTGATTATTTTAGGACCGGTTGAAACTCCCATTGCCAGAATACAGAATAGTTACAGGTACCATCTTATCCTTAAAGCCGACAGTGTTAAGATCGTTTCATCAGCGATGAGTTTTTTAAAAGATAAT
The DNA here is from genome assembly GCA_021157645.1 of Candidatus Cloacimonadota bacterium. GTDB lineage: Bacteria > Cloacimonadota > Cloacimonadia > Cloacimonadales > TCS61 > Tenebribacter. Next base: position 5,990 of record JAGGWC010000177.1, read on the forward strand.
TTGAAGATTAGTAGCTCAATAAAACAGGTTATTGATATCGATCCCTATAGTTTGATGTAGTAATATTCTCTTACAGCCAACTCAATATTGGGAAAAAGAACCACTCTTATCGTTCCAACCTGAAATGAATTAGCAATAATAAATTGACGTAATAAGGATGTAAAAAAAAACTTGAAACAAGTTACTTTAAACGCAGCACAAATATGCGTCAGTAGTTTTTCTTGACGTAGAACTTTAAGAAAAGATGAAGTAATCATTAATAGCGGAGGATAAATGGATTATTTTTTAACCGAAGAACAATTAGAAATAAAAGAGATAGCTCGCAAAGTTGCAGAAGAAAAGATCAAACCAGTTAGAGCAAAATATGATAAAGGACACGAATTTCCGTGGGAGATCGTAGAAGTATTTAAACAGACAGACCTCTTTGCTGTACTGGTTCCGGAAGAGTATGACGGTATAAGTGGCAAGGTAGTGGATATCGCAATAATAACTGAAGAGTTCAGTCGTGTTTGCGGTGGGATCGGTCTTTCACTTGGCGGTTCAGGTTTGGGAATGTACCCTATCCTTATCTCCGGAAGTGAAAAACAGAAACAGAAATATCTTCCTAAAATAGCTAATGGAGAAATCTTGGCAGCTTTTGCTTTAACAGAAGCAAATGCTGGATCTGATGCTGGCGGCATGGAAACTACTGCAGTAAGAGATGGCGATCATTACATTCTTAACGGTACAAAACAGTGGATCACAAATGGTGGAGAAGCTGATCTTTATACTGTTTTCGTGCTGACTAATAAAGCAAAGGGAGCACGTGGTGCATCCTGTATAATCGTTGAAAAGGGAACAGAAGGTTTTTCATTTGGGAAGAAAGAAGATAAAATGGGTATTCGGGGTTCAACTACTAGAGAACTGATTTTTGATAATTGCAGGGTTCCTGTAGAAAATCTGGTCGGTCGGGAAGGAACTGGTTTCATGATCGCTATGAAAACACTTGATAAATCGCGCCCAATGGTTGCCGCACAAGCTATTGGGATTGCACAAGGTGCTTATGAAGAAGCTGCAAAATATGCTAAACAACGCCATCAATTCGGTAAACCAATCTCAGCTTTCCAGAGTGTTCAATTCATGTTGGCAGATATGGCAACTCAAATTGAAGCAGCCAGAGCGTTAGTTATGGCAACGGCAAGACTTATAGATTCAGGTGCAAAGAAATATGCTAAAGAATCTGCTATGTGCAAAGTATTTGCCTCAGATATGGCAATGAAAGTTACAACCGATGCAGTTCAGATATTAGGTGGATACGGATATATGAAAGAATATCCTGTAGAAAAAATGATGCGTGATGCCAAGATAACCCAGATCTATGAAGGAACAAACCAAGTTCAAAGATCTGTGATAGCTTCCAATCTATTAAAGGAATTTTGATAAGTAAAAAATCATGAAATTACTTGTTCATATTTGTTGTGCGCCGTGTTTCGCGGCGCCTTATTTTCATCTAAAGAAAGAAGGTCATGAAATATATGGATTCTGGTATAATCATAATATTCACCCCTATACAGAATATAAAAAAAGATTAGAAACAGTGCAAAAATTTGCCGAAAAAGAAAATATCCCACTTATTGTAAAAGATAAATATGAATTGGAAAAATTCTTAAGAAAAGCAGCTTTTCGTGAACAGGAACGCTGTAGAAGTTGCTATTATGAACGCTTGAAATATGCTGCAATTGTTGCTAAAAAAGGTAATTTTGATGCTTTTACCACAACGTTGCTTTATAGCAAATTCCAAAGACACGATCTGATAAAAGAAATTGGAGAGTCACTTTCTAAAGAATACAGCGTCAAATTTTATTACCGAGATTTCAGAGAGTACTGGAAAGAAGGTATGAAAATCTCCAGAGATTATAAAATGTACCGTCAGCAATATTGTGGTTGCATATACAGTGAACGTGATAGGTATTTGAAATAGCTGTCTCTCTGAGGATTTCTTTCAAAGGCATTCGACGAAGAGTCTACAACACTCCAGATTCTTCGAGGGAAGAGCAGGGAGAGTCTCTCAGAAAGACGGAGTGAAATTATTTAGGTTTAAATTATGAAGTATTCTTATGTGTATATTTTAAGCGATGTAAATAACAAAATTTTGTATACAGGAGTTACTTCAGATCTTCTTAAAAGAGTTTGGGAGCATAAAAACCATGTAGTTGAAGGTTTTACCAAAAGGTATAATGTAACGAAACTCGTTTACTATGAAGAAGGTGAAGATATTTATAGTGCAATATCCCGAGAAAAACAAATTAAGGGAAAATTGAGAAAGAAGAAGATAGCATTAATAGAAAAAGTAAATCCAGAATGGCGTGATTTATATTTGGATTTGATAAATGAAAAAACGATGTCTCTCTGAGGATTTCTTTCAAAGGCATTCGACGAAGAGTCTGCAACACTCCAGATTTTTCGTGAGAAAAGTAGGAAGAGTCTCTCAGAAAGATGAAGCATAGCGATATAAGGGGACATTTATGAAGAATGTAAAAACCTTTAAGAAGATGAAGAAAGATGGTTCTAAGATTGTTATGGTAACAGCTTATGACTATCCATCCGGAAAGTTTGTTCAGGAAGCTGGAGTTGATATTATTCTGGTTGGCGATAGTCTGGGTATGGTTATCTTGGGTTATGAGGATACGCTCAAAGTAACACTTGAAAATATTCTTCATCATACAAAAGCTGTTAGACGCGGAGCGAATAGTACATTTATAATTGCCGATATGCCCTTCATGACTTATAATCTAAGTATTGAGCAGACCAAAATAAATGCTGCACTTCTTATCACTGAGGGTGGAGCTAATGCTGTTAAACTGGAAGGTGGCAAACCAAGCAGATTGGATGCTATCAGGGCAATTGTTGATTGCGAAATTCCGGTTGTAGCTCATCTTGGTCTTACTCCACAATCTATAAATGTTCTTGGTGGATATAGAGTTCAGGGTAAGAATAAAGTAGAATTCAATGAGATCCTTGATCAGGCAAAAAAGATAGAAAAAGCGGGAGCTTTCATGCTTGTGCTGGAAGGTATTCCTGAAGAGCTGGGCAAAAAGATCAGCGAATCACTTTCTATCCCAACAATTGGAATTGGTGCTGGTAAATTCACTGATGGTCAGGTTCTTGTTTATCACGACATATTAGGCATGACAGATTTTAAACCGAAATTCGTGAAGAGATATGCAGTGCTAAATAAAGATATTCCGATTAGTATTAAACATTTTGTAGCAGAAGTGAAAGATAGAAATTTCCCTTCAGAAGAATATATATATAATCCAATAATTAAAGAGGAAAAATGAGTTTTGAAAATTCAAATTTTGATATGACGCCTGATGAGAAAATGAAGGCAGTTGCAAATCTGAAAGAAAATATGGAAGAAAATTTTGTGCAGTTAGGACAGCTTCTTTCAGATATTCGTAGGACAAAATTATTTAAATTTAAAGGTTATAAGACTTTTAAAGAATTTGTAGAGAATGAATTTAATATGAACGGTAGTTTTGCTGCTAAAATAATTAGTAATTTCGATCTGTTTATTCGTGAACTCGATGTAGATGAGCACTCTGCAAAAGAGATCGGGCTGGATAAGCTGAATATGATAAAACCACTGGTAAAGCAGGCTGAATTTAATGAAAAACAGGATTGGATAAAAAAAGCTCAGGAACTTCCTACCACAGAATTGCGAGAAGAAATTAAAGAAATTCGTGAGAATAATAAGAATAAAGATAAAAC
>JAGGWC010000197.1 GCA_021157645.1 Candidatus Cloacimonadota bacterium
TGCCGTAATGTATGAAGGTAATTTTACAGGGATATTCAATAATGGAGATCATTCATTAGAAGAAATCGGCTTAATGATGAGCGGATGCACCGAAGAAGAAGCAGTGAAGGAGATGAGCAATGTTTAAGATAAAACTGGAACAAAAAGAGAGAGTATCAAAAAGAGAAGAACTCATTATCACGCTTTCTGCCATTGGAATTGCCTTTGTTCTTTCCGGTATTTTCATCGCCTTAAATGGCGTAAACCCATTTGTTGCTTTATGGAAAGTAATAACATCTGCCCTTGGCTCTCCTTATGGTATTTCTGAAACTCTTGTAAAAGCTATTCCACTTATCTTCACTGGATTATCGGTAGCAATTGCTCTGAATAGTAAATTATGGAATATTGGTGCAGAAGGACAGCTTTTCTTTGGGGCAACTCTGGCAACTGCATTTATTATCTATGGTCCGGTTCTTCCAAAACCCTTAGAGATAACAGTTCTCATCATTCTAGGAGCCATTGGTGGTGCATTATGGGCTGCAATACCGGCACTCTTAAAAATTAAATTTAAAATGAACGAAGTGATCTCAACTTTATTACTCAATTATGTAGCTATTAATATTGCAGATTACTTCCTGTTCGGTCCATGGAAAGGAAAAGATAATTTTCCATATACACCGGAATTTCCACCAGAAGCCAGATTCAGCAGAATTGGATTTGGTCGAGTTCATGCTGGATTAATCCTTGCTTTGGTGTTAGTTGTCCTATTGTATATTTTGATTTATCATACAAAAACCGGTTATAAAATGCGTTTAACCGGATCCAGCTTGAAAGCTGCGAAATATGCCGGGATCAATATTAAGAAAACCATGTTTATGGTATTTCTTATGAGTGGTGCATTGGCTGGGTTAGCCGGAGTAAGTCAGATTTGCGGGATCGAATACAAACTCCATCAACACATCTCTACAGGTTATGGTTATACCGGGATCATCGTTGCTTGGCTGGCTAGGACCAATCCATTTATAATTGTTATCTTTGCCATTTTTCTCAGTATACTCTTGAAAGGTGCAGATTCATTGCAAATTGCCATGCGGTTACCGGCTGCTGTTGGCGTAGTGATGCAAGCTCTTATCCTGTTTGCAATTTTGGGAAGTGAGCTCTTTAAAAATTACAATGTCAAACTCATCAGGGGGAAATAATGAACGATATTATTACAATTCTATATGCTGCAATTGCCAGCGGGACAATAATACTTTATGCAACGATTGGTGAGATCATTACGGAACGTTCTGGCATACTTAATCTTGGTGTGGAAGGTATAATGTTAATGGGCGCTTTCTTTGGATTCTATGTTGCATACACAACTGAAAGCCTGATCTTAGCAATTTTAGGAGCTGCAGTTATTGGTGGATTGATGGGCTTGATTCACGCATTTATGACAATTACATTGCAGGCAAACCAGGTTGTATCAGGACTTGCCCTCACAATGTTCGGTACAGGAGCAAGCGCATTTTTTGGTGTAAGTATGGTTGGCAAAACTTTAAAGACATCTTTTGATGTTATTCCAATTCCTCTTTTAAGCAAAATACCAATACTGGGAGAAGTACTATTCAATCATAACATTTTGGTCTATTTTGCTTTTATACTACCTGTTATTATCTGGTTTATTTTCAATAGAACTAGATGGGGACTCGCTCTGCGAAGCAGCGGAGAAGAACCTCTTTCCAGCGAGATCATGGGTATAAAAGTAATCAAAATCCGTTATATCGCTACTATCGTTGGTGGTGTTTTCATCGGGATTAGTGGTGCTTATCTTTCAGTTGCTTATTCCAGATTATGGGTAGAAGGCATGACAGCAGGTAAAGGTTGGATAACAATTGCATTAGTTATTTTTGCAAATTGGAATCCACTTATTGCTTATGGTGGTGCATACCTTTTTGGAGGATTAACTCAACTTGGGCTTAATCTACAAAAATTCAATATCCCATTCCCAATTATTCTACTTAAGAGTATTCCATATGTTTTCACATTATTATTCTTATTATTTATTTCTATAAAAGGGAAGAGATCAAATTTACCAAAAGCTCTGGGTGAATCATATTTCAGAGAAAGCAGAGGATGATCTTTATAAATATATAGATTTTCAAATTTCTAAACCGGTTTAAGGTTTATTCCGATATTGTTTGTCGGAAGTACCAGGTACTATCTAACGTATAAGAAGGCTTTGTTTTTTTAACCCAAGGAGAATTTTATGAGAAGTATTAGAGTAGTGTCTGTTTTTATGGTAATTTTTCTTCTATTTAGCGTAATATCATACGCCCAAGAAAGTGAATTAAAAATTACTGAGAAAGTTAAGATCGCATTGATCATTCCAAGCACCATTGACGATATGGCTTGGAGCCAGATTATGTATGAAGGAATTAAAGCCGTTCAAAAAAAATACGGTGAAGACAAAATTGAAATTGAAGTTAGTGAACGCCTTTGGAATGCTGTTGATGCTGGTAGTGCTATCAGACAATATGCAAGTCAGGGCTTTGACATTGTAATTGCTCACGGTGCACAGTATCAAAGTGTACTCGATGAAGTTGCACCGGATTTTCCAAAAACATCTTTTGCCTATGGTACTGGTTTTGCAACTAACCATCCAAATATTTTTGCCTATGATCCTCAAGCTCAGCAAGGTGCTTATCTACTTGGTGTTATGGCTGGGTTAAAAACAAAAACCAATATTGTTGGAATTGTAGGTCCGGTTAAAGCTGGCGATGCGATCAAATATAATATAGGATTTGAAAAAGGTGTAAAAGCTGTTAATCCCGAAGCTGCTGTAAGAGTTGCTTATACCGGAAGTTTTGGTGATCTTGTTGCTGCAGGTGAAATTGCACGTACACATATTAAAGCCGGAGCAGACGTTCTTAGTGGATCAGCTCAGCAATGCGTTGGAGCAATAAGAGTTGCTTCTGAATTTGAGGGCGTACTTTGGTTATCATCAGATATGGATCAAAGTTCCATAGCTCCACAAACCGTTCTTGCCTCTCAATCTTACAAATTTGATGATGTGATAGAAAACATTATTGCTTATCGTCAAAAAGGTATTGTGGGCGGAAAACATCTTGAACTTACACTTGGAAACGACTTCCTTGAAATAATTTACAATCCGAAATTAGCATCTGTATTAACTCCAGAGATGATGGAAATTATTAATGAAGCAAAATCAAATATCATTAGCGGAGAGATCAAGGTAGAATTGAAATAGTATCAATTTACTTTATAATTAAACTTGAGTTAAGTTAACAACTGTTAGCTTAACTTGAGTTTTTTATAAACCCGGAATATTAATTTCTCTCAATATTTTAAGGAATAACTATGTCAGAAATTATCAGAAAATTAGAATTGCGAAAGATTACAAAAAAATTTCCTGGAGTTCTTGCTTGCAATAATATTGATATTCAACTGAGATCTGGAGAAATTCTGGCTTTACTTGGTGAAAATGGCGCTGGGAAAACAACTTTGATGAATGTCCTATTCGGACTCTATCAACCTGAACACGGAGAGATTTTTATCAATGATAAACAAGTAATCATCAATTCCCCAAGTACAGCCTTCAAATATGGTATTGGAATGGTTCATCAACATTTTATGCTGGTTCCAAACCTTACTGTAGTAGAAAATATAGCTTTAGGTCTTTTGGGCAAAAGAATTTTCAAATTAAACCTAAGTGAGGTCAGAAACAAAATACTTGAAGTATCAAAATTATATGGACTCTCGGTTAATCCCGATGCATATATTTGGCAATTGAGTGTAGGTGAACAACAACGTGTTGAGCTTATTAAGGTTCTCTGTTTGGGAGCAAATTTATTAATTTTAGATGAACCTACCGCAGCACTTACTCCGCAAGAAACAGATGAACTGATAATTCTGCTAAAGAAAATGGCGGAGAATGATCACTCAATCATATTCATCAGCCATAAACTTAACGAGGTGAAAGCTGTAAGTAACAGGGTTTGCGTGCTTAGAAACGGTTCTCTTGTTTATGAAGGTGAAACAAAAGAACATTCAGTTTCTACTCTTGCCGAAAAAATGGCAGGTCGAGAAATCTCAATGCCAACTCTAAAAGAAAAATCTAAGGCAACTACACCAATTTTAGAGATCAAGAACGTATTTGCCAAAGGCAACAAAGGGACAATGGCATTAGATGGTTTTTCTTTAACTGTAAATAAAGGAGAAATTGTTGGAATTGCAGGAGTTTCCGGCAACGGTCAAAAAGAATTGGCAGATGTAATAAATGGAATTGCTCATATCGAGAGCGGAAAAATTTTATTACATAACGAAGAGATCACAAATAAGTCTCCTCAAAAAATTATTAATAAAGGAATAGGCTATATCCCTGAAGACAGGATACACGAGGGAACGATTCCATCTTTCTCTGTAAAAGAAAATATTATTATGAAAGATTACAACAAGGCTCCTTTATCAAAGAACTTATTTTTACAAAATAAAATTATCGAAGATTATTCAATAGAATTAATTAAGAATTTCGATATTAAATGCCCGAATAATAAAACTTCTTGCGGCAGTCTTTCCGGTGGAAATGTGCAGAAAGTTATTCTGGCACGGGAGTTATCCCGAAAACCAAAGATGCTCATCGCTTCATATCCAATTAGGGGATTAGACATCGGAGCTGCAGAATATGTTCATGAGCAACTTTTAGAAGCACGTAAAGAAGATGTAGGTATCTTGCTTATTTCTGAAGAACTTGATGAATTATTAGATATCTGTGATAGAATTGCCGTTATTTATGAAGGACAAATCCTTGATATTTTAGACCGCGATATTGCTACAAAATCAAAATTAGGACTACTAATGGCAGGAATTAAAGATGAAGAAAAAGTTATATAATGAAACTATTTATCGACTATTGATCATTGTTGTTGCAATTTTCTCAGCACTTTTTGTTGGGGCGATATTACTTCTCATAGCCAAAACAAATCCTCTTAAAGCCTACTATATAATGTTTACAGAACCCTTAAGTGGAAAATTTGGCTTAACTGAAATACTGGTTCGAGCTGCACCTTTAATGCTGGTTGGATTAGGAATAGCTATTGCATTCAGAAGCGGAATTATAAACATTGGTGGCGAAGGACAAATTCTAATTGGAGCAATTTTTGGAACTTTTATAGCACTTTCATTTCCTGATCTTCCTACATATATTCTTTTACCATTTATATTCATTGCCAGTTTTATTGGAGGTGCAATTTGGGGTGGAATTGCCGGTTGGATGAAAGCCTATCTCTCCGTAAATGAAATCTTGAGTACAATCATGCTGAATTATATTGCTTTTCAGGTTTATATGTTTCTCATTCGGGGACCAATGATCGATCCTAAGGAAGTATCTTACGGAACAGGTGTTCCTCAAACAGCATTAATTAGTAAAAA
>JAGGWC010000081.1 GCA_021157645.1 Candidatus Cloacimonadota bacterium
ACATTTTGGTTCAGAAAATTATCAGTATCATTAAGTATAGTTGTATAGATAGCTTGTGCGATATAATTTGCAGTTTCTTTATTAAATTCTTTAATTTCTTTCTTAAACATATTATAAATAATTGCACCTGCAGAAACTACTGAAGTATTTATATATGTATCAGCATCTTCTATAAACTCACTTAGAATATGATGATCTATAGCAATTATTTTTTTTGCGGTTGGGATAAGCGGTTCACAGATGCCGATACGTTCCACTTCGTGACAATCCAGTAATATAAGAAGATCATAGATCATGGATTCAGAGAAAACTTTAGCTCGTTCATATCCATTTAGGAAATCATATATTTCAGAGGGTTCTTCTTCAAGAACTACATCTGATTTTATGTTTTGTTGTTGAAGAATTTCTTGTAGTGCTAAACAAGCAGGAAAACCATCCCCATCAGGATTTTTGTGCGTTAGAATTGCAATTTTGGAATAATTATTTACTGCTTCATTAAAGATTTTCTTGATTTCAGATAATTTTTCAATAATCATTTTTCTTCCTTTTTCTCTGCATGAATTTTTGCGAATATTTTATCTAGATCACGAGCATTTTCTTCTAATTTGTCATATTCAAAACTGATTTCAGGTATTTTCCGCATGAATTTTGCTTTAGCGATTTCGTTTTTAAGAAATCCACTACTTTTCTTTAAAGATCTGAGGACATCTTCTGTTTTTGTCTCATCAAAATGCGTAAAGAATATTCTTAAATATGACAGATCATTTGTGAGTTTAACTCCCGTAACTGTAACCATAGTAAGATTATTATCCCGAAGCTTAAAACTTATTGTAGCACTAAGTAGTTTAAAAAGTTCGCTTTCTAATCTTTTTATTCTTATTCTTGCCATTATATTCTCTAAAATCTATTTCAGTTTTCTTTCAACTTCTTCAACAATGTAATTTTCAATTATATCATCAGTTTTGATATCATTATAATTCTCAATTCCAATTCCGCCTTCCGTTCCTGCTTTCAGTTCTTTCACCTCTTCAGAATAATGTTTTAATGAAGCTAACTTGCCTTCATGAATTATAATATCGTTTCGGTAAATTCTGATAACGCCCGTATTTCTAATTACACCTTTTTCAACTGTAACACCGGCAATAGTTCCAACCCCTTTAATTCTAAAAACTTGTTTCACGATAGCAGTACCAAAATATTTCTCTACAAATTTTGGTTTCAGCATACCAGTCATTGCACTTTCAATTTCTTCAATTGCTTCATAGATGATCTGGTACAATTTAATTTCTACATTTTCATCTTCTGCTAGTTTTTTTGCGGATGTGCCTGCTCTTACATGAAATCCTATAATTATAGCATTAGAAGCTGAAGCCATGTTTACATCGGCATCATTAATTCCACCAACTGCTTTGCGGATGATATGTACCACAACTTCGTCTGTACTGAGTTTTTGGAATGAATCGCATAAGGCTTCCACAGAGCCATCTGTATCTGCTTTTACAATAAGTTTGATCTCACTCATTTGATTTTCTTTGATTCTCTGGAACAAGTTATCAAGATTTGTTTTTGATTGGAATTTCTCACGCTCACGTCGGATATTCCTTCTTTCTGCGCTGATTTGACGAGCTTTCTTCTCATCATCTACTTTATTAAGAATATCGCCAGCTTTGGGAACTTTATTCAAACCATATATTACACCTACATCGGCAGGATTGAGTTCATCAATTTCTTGTCCACGTTCATCCTCGATTCTTCTGATATGACCATAAGTAGCACCACAAACCACACTATCAGATTTTCCGAGCTTTCCCTTTTGCACTAAAATCGTTACTATTGTTCCTTTTTGTGCATCTTTTTTAGATTCGATTACAATACCTTCAGCATTAATATTAATTGGAGATTTAAGTTCCATCATTTCTGTTGTTAGTAAAATAGAGTCGAGTAGATCATCAATTCCTTCACCTGTTTTTGCAGAACATTCCGTCCACATAACATCACCACCGTAATCTTCCAACATGATATTTTGTTTCATCAGATCAGCAATAGTTTTATCAACATTTGCATCTTTAAGATCTATTTTATTTATAGCTACAATTATAGTAACACCTGCAGATTTTGCATGGTCAATTGCTTCGATAGTTTGTTTTTTCACACTTTCATTAGCTGCAACAACAATAACCGCAATATCCGTAACATTCGCACCACGAGCACGCATAGCAGCGAAAGCTTCGTGACCTGGTGTATCGAGGAAAGTGATCTTATGACCATTATAATCAACTTGATATGCACCAATATGCTGCGTAATTCCACCTGCCTCACCTGCAATAACATTTGTAGAACGGATTCTATCTAGAATGGCTGTCTTACCATGATCAACATGTCCCATAACAGTTACAATCGGTGGTCGTGCTGCTGTTTCAACATCACCATCATCTACTTTGTGTTCTTCCAGAATTTCGCTGCCGTATTCTTCTTTAAATTCAACATCAAAATCGAATTCATCACAAATCATCTCAAGCGATTCTTTATCCAGACGTTGATTTATAGTAACCATCTGTCCCATCATAAAAAATTTAGTTATTATCACAGAAGCAGATATATCCATCATTTTAGCTAATTCGCTTACAGAAGTGTATTCATTGAGGACTATTTTTTCATCACGTTCAATTACTACTTTATCTTTTTTATATTTTTTCTTTTTGGAGGAATCGTCAGATAATGTTTGCTTAATATTTTTAGCAATTGTAGCTTCTTCCAATTCATTTGGAACAAATCGTTTTTTCCTTTTACTTTTTGATAAGTATTGCATTTTAGCTTTCAAGTGCTTATCTTTCTTATCAAATGATTTTTCGGAAACTGCCTTTTTATCATGACCCTTAAATTTTCTTTTTTCTTCAGTTGGCGGTACATTAGGTAATTTGGATTGTTTAGAAGTAGCAATAGGTTTCTTATAAGTATTTCCTTTATTACTAGGTTTTCTAGTATCAGTTTTCTTGATACTTTTTTCAACAAAATTCTGAACTTTTTCCCTTTTTTCTTTTTCGGAAGTTTGAAATTTCTTTTCTTTTTCAATCTCTATTTTTTTCCTGTCTGCCAGGATAATTTTTTTATGGAAAGTATTTCTATCGTGCTGACGTTTTTTTACAGCATCAAATTCTGCGTTAAACTTAGCACGAATATTTTTTTCTGTTTCCTCATCAATAGGGCTCATATGGCTTTTAACAATAACACCCATATCATTCAGATGTTTTTTTAGAGCGGCTGTTGATATTTTCAGTTCTTTAGCTAATTGATGTACTTTCGTCGGCATGTATCCTCCAATTTAACCAATCGATCGCAAAATTCCTTTAGCGAAATTTGCGTCTTCAATACAAATTATTCCAATATCTCTGATCTTAAATTCCCTTCCGAAAAGAGACTTAGAACCATATTCCACAATTTTAACATTGTTTGCATTTGCCATATTCAACAAATGTTTTTTCCTTTTTTCAGCGAGGTCTGTTGCATAAATGAGCAATTTTGCATTATTAGAAAAACAGGATCTTTCACAGGCATCATAACCGGATTTCAATTTTCGGGCTTTTCTTGCCATGTGCAAAAGATTAATAATTTTATCTTCCATTAAAGTTCCTGCTCCTTAATATTTTCTTAACACTGTTTTCTAATTTCTGTAAACAGTCATTACTATTACACACATAATAACCACGTTTTTCAATTTTACAATTCAAATCAAATACGATTTCAGAATTCAATAGAACAAATCTTATCAATTTTTTCTTATCTATTTTCGTTCTGCACACTACACACATTCTTTGTGGAATATGACCAGCATTTGATAATCTATTCGGCATTGAAATCCAATAATTTTCCTAATAATAGGAATTTAGAAATATTTGGATGATTCTTTGATCTTTTCGGCTGTTTTCTTTCCAAGACCTTCCAGATTACAAAGTTCTTTAATACTTGCTTCATAAATATCTTGGACAGAAGTATATCCATGAGTTTTTAATACTTCTGCTACTTTAGAAGAAACACCGTCTAGATCACTTACATGACTTGTAATTCTGCGTTCTTCAGAGATCTTCTCTTCAAATTCCTCTTCTGTATAGATATCCAATTTATAATCAGTAAGTTTTGCTGCGAGTTTTACGTTTTTACCTTTCTTACCAATAGCCAGATTTTTATTATCTCTATTTACGATAATTCTGGCAAATTTTCCACGATCTGCCAAATATACTTTTTCAACCAAATCAGTTCCAATAGCATTTGCAATTAATTGTTCAGGAGCTGAATCCCACACAACAATATCAACGAGTTCACTATTAAGTTCTTTTCTAATTGCTTCAATTCGTACTCCGTGCGGGCCAAGACAAGCTGCTGTCGCATCCACCTCAGTATTATTAGAATAAACAGAAACTTTGGTTCGCATTCCTGGTTCACGAACTATTTTTTTAATCTCAATTTCTCCTGAAGTAATCTCAGGTATTTCAGATTCAAATATTTTCTTCACAAATTCAGGACGTGTTCTGGATAAAATAACAATGACATCTTTTTTACGTTTACGAATATTAACCACGTAACAACGAATAATATCACCAACTTTAAAATATTCATCTTCAACTTGTTCTTCCTTAGAAAGAAGTGCATCAGCATAACCGATATCAACAAGATAGCCATTAAAATCATCTTTTGTAATTTTTCCGGAAACTAGTTGATTTTTTTGATTTTCATAGTCGAACATGATCCTATCTTCTTCTAATAATTTTATTCGTTCAAGTATGGCTTTTCTTGCATTTCGAATTACTTTTGGTTCAAATTCTGAAATATTCATTTCTACAGGAATTGTATCTCCTAATTCCAGATCTTCATTGATCATTCGTGCATCTTCAAAAGATATCTCGCCAAGTGTTGTGTCTCGCTCAACAATAATTCTATTGAATCTTGCAATTATCTTATTAGTATTGTAATCAGTCGTTATTTCCAATTCATTGTCTAATATCATTTTTTTAGAAATTGCCTGATACAAACCTTCTTTAATAATTGATGTTAACTTTTCTTTATCAAGTTGTTTCAAATTAGCCAGTTCGGCAAGGGATCCCATAATATTTAGATTCATAATCTCCTCACTAATTATTTCTTATAATCAAAATATGTTTTAGCTTTCTTAACATCAGTCAGCTTAATTTCTTTTATTGAATCTTCAAAATTTATTTTGATACTTTCTGGTAGTACCTCTTTCAATATTCCAATAGCGGTCACAATATTCTCGCCATCTGCAAATGATATCTGAATCTTTTCATCAATAGCACTAACATAATGTTTCTTCTGACTAAGAAAGCGTTCAAGTCCTGGTGATGATACTTCCAGAAAATATCTCTCACTTATAACATCCTCTGTTTCTAATGCTTCAGAGATTGTCCTACTCACTTTCTTGCACTCATTAATTGTAGCTCCGCCAATCTTTGTAATGTAGATCAATACAATTAATCCCTTGGATGCGCGCTTTAAACTTATATCATATAATGCTACATTTACATCTGAACAAGCACTTTTAGCAATATGTTCAATTCTTTCTTTCTGTTCCACCCCGAAACACCTCCATAAACGATTAAACCACTGAATGACAGTGGTATCGATTTTTTATCAAAAAAATGCTGACCCGAAATGTCAGCTAAAAAAAACTATGCGCTTTTTATTTACTTCAAATTCAATAAAAATTTGAGGGTTGTACTGTCAAGAGTAAATTATTATATAAATGTAATTTAATTAATATAA
>JAGGWC010000189.1 GCA_021157645.1 Candidatus Cloacimonadota bacterium
ACATTATATAGTAATGTTTCCTGGAAAATTTATAAAGGTTTATCACTGGATTTGTGGGGAAATGCAGCAAGAGTTCATGATCAGCTTTCATTAGCAGCCGGAGATGTAACTACTGAGGAATTGTTATTAAGACAAAAAGAACTACAGACTCAATATACTTACTTTCTATCGATAGGTTTAAGTTACTCATTTGGTTCAATTTATAACAATATTGTTAATCCAAGGTTTGGAGATTGAAGTAAACTCATCCTGCTGTCCTTCTCTCAAGAAAGAAGGAACATGGGATGCCGTTGAAAGAAAACTTATCAACTTGGATTGTATTAGTCCGACCTACAAACGAGTAGTCAATTTTCCCGTCACTCTGAGGAATCTTCTTGCTGATTTTTTAACGAAGAGTCAGGGTAGGTTAGAGTAATTTTTTTTTCATGATCTATCCTTCCTTTGGAGAGCAACGTAAAAGACTCGTCAGGACGACAATCATTAATCAGGATCGAGTTAACTTATAATATTTCACTTTTTCTTTTGACACAAAAATGCTGTAATTTTTATTTTAATTAAAGAAAGAGGATATAAATTATGAATAAAATATTAATTACAATTAGTTTGTTGATTTTATATACAATTGCATTTTCACAAATTCCGGAGGGCTACTATGACGGCACGGAAGGATTAAGCGGAGATGAACTTAAATCTGCATTAAATGATATAATTGATGGTCACACCGAATTGAGTTATACAGGTGTTTGGAATGCACTCCGCGATACTGATGAGGATCCGAATAATCCCGATAATGTTATCTTACTTTATACAGGTTGGTCAGTTTCAGATTCCGGTTATCCAATTTGGAATCGTGAACATACATGGGCAAAATCTCATGGTGATTTTGGGAACAATCCGCCTTGTGGAACCGATGTTCACCACCTTCGTCCAACCGATGTTCAGGTGAATGGTGATCGTGGAAATCTAGATTTCGATTACAGTGATAATCCTTATCCCACTATTCCTGGATGTTTTTATGACAGCGATTCTTGGGAACCCCGTGATGAAGTTAAGGGTGATGTTGCACGAATGATATTTTACATGGCAACCCGTTATGAAGGTGAGAATGGTGAACTTGACCTGGTCGTTGTAGATGAAGTTAACACTTTTCCAAACCCTGAGCATGGAAAGCTTTCGGCTCTTTTAGAATGGAATACAATGGATCCTCCAAGTGCATTTGAAGAGACCAGAAATAATAGAATTTATGATAACTGGCAAGGGAACAGAAATCCATTTGTAGATCATCCTGAATTTGCTGATTATATTTGGGGAAATGGTCAGCCAAATATTACAGCAAATTTTTATGCAGATTATACTGTTGGTAATCCTCCATTTTCTGTTCAGTTTACAGATTCATCTATTGGTGAGAACATAATATCGTGGAGTTGGGATCTGAATGGAGATGGAAGTGAAGATTCAAATTTGCAGGACCCTGTCTTTATCTATCAATCAACAGGATTTTACACTATCTCACTAACAATTGAGGATGATATCGGGAATACGGATACGGAAATAAAAATAGATTATATTCATGTTTCAACATCTAGTTTGCCTGAAGTAATTTATAGTGAAAGCTTTGAAAATTTGATGCCTGATTGGTCAATGATTAATCTTGCTAGTAATTTAGATTGGGAACTTTCTGATGATACATCTAATTATACTCATCCTTCAACAGTTCCAGAGGGAGAATGGTATATGTATGCAAATAATTATGGAGCGGATGAACCTGCAAATGACTGGCTCGTTTCTCCTGCTATTGATCTTACTCAGTTTGATGACCCATACTTTCATTTTGAAGCATGGACAAAATTCTCTGATACTGTAGCAGGTTTGGAAGTGTTTGTTTCATCCAACTTTACAGGAAACCCAACAACTACTGACTGGACTTTAGTTGCATCTGATCTTCCCTCGCAAAACAGCGATATATGGCAGAATTCAGGAGATCTTGATCTTAGCGATTTTACAGATGATAACGAAGTTAGGATCGCTTTTCAATATACTTCTACCGGAACAGGAGTCAATAATACGACAGCTTGGGCAATTGATAATTTGATCGTGATGGGTTATGAGTCTTCTTCTGCTGAAGAAATTTACAGCACTCCAAATTACGCTCTTTCAAATTATCCAAATCCATTCTCAAACAGCAAATATGGTACTCAGATAAGTTTTAGTCTTCCCAATTATTCCCAAAATGTGCAAATTGAGATATTTAATATAAAAGGACAGAAGGTGAAATCATTCCCAATTAACCAGTCCACCAATTCACAAATTCACCAACTTATTTGGGATGGAACTGATACGAAGAACGCAAAAGTTAGATCCGGGATATACATTATAAATTTAAAAATAGACAATAAAAATACTTCAACTAAAAAATGCTTGGTAATTTATTGATTATAAGGATGTGATTATGAAAGATCTTGAAAGACTTACCCTGAAATGTGTAATAGAGCGAAGTGCTGTTCTTTATGCTGCAAAACCATGTGTTAGCTGGGTGAATGGGAAACCAATTAGATACAACGAATTCTATGAACAAGTTAAAGAAGTTCAACTTTTCATGCAGGAAGAAGGAATCGGAAAAGGTGACAAAGTAGCCATTCTTAGTGAGAATTCTCCTAACTGGGGCATAACTTATTTTGCTATAACAACTCTTGGTGCAGTTGTAGTTCCCATTCTTCCCGATTTCAGGGATAATGAAGTTCACCATATTCTCAGGCATTCAGGATGTAAAGCTGTATTCGTTTCAAGGAAGCAATTTCTGAAAATAGAAGAATTGGAAAGTGATCTGATCAAACACCGCATACTTATTGATGATTTTACGATCATACTACCGGAAACAACAATTGCCAAGTTGAAGAACACGATATCAAAAACTACTCGCCCACTTGCAAAATTGAAAGATTCAGCTTTAAAACTTACCGGTTTACGCTCATCTGATGTTAAAGAAGAAGATATTGCCTGTATTCTTTATACTTCTGGAACTACGGGTAATTCAAAAGGTGTAGTTTTAACTCATAGAAATCTGATATTCGATGCTCTTGAGGTGCTTACAATCCAGGATATAGTAGAAACTGATAGATTAGTTTCATTGCTTCCCCTTCCACATACATATGAATGTACAATCGGATTCATTATGCCGGTCAT
Source organism: Candidatus Cloacimonadota bacterium (assembly GCA_021157645.1). GTDB lineage: Bacteria > Cloacimonadota > Cloacimonadia > Cloacimonadales > TCS61 > Tenebribacter. Next base: position 3,184 of record JAGGWC010000189.1, read on the forward strand.
GCAGGGTGCTTCAATATATTATCTTGATAAACTTCCAACCCCAAGTGTTTTACTCCCTGCTTTGCAAAAGATCAAACCGACAGTTATGCTTACAGTTCCCCTAATCATGGAGAAAATATTTAAAAATAAAATCCATCCGACTCTAACTGCAAATCCAATTTCAAAAGTACTTTACAGTTTTCCACCTACCAAGAAGTTATTACATTATATAGCTGGAAAGAAATTGTATAAGTCATTTGGTGGGAAACTTCATTTCTACGGTATTGGCGGTGCACTTCTATCTCCTGATGTAGAAAAATTCTTGAGAGATTCCAAATTCCCGTATGCAATTGGATATGGGCTTACTGAAACATCTCCATTAATTGCAGGAAGTAATCCTGCTTTAACGAAATACCGATCTACAGGTACGATCCTATCTAAAATCAAAGTACGCATTTATGATCCTGATACAAAAACAGGTGAAGGTGAAATCCAGGTAATCGGTGATATTGTAATGAAGGGCTATTACAAAGATCCTGAACGTACTAAAGAAGTATTTACAGATGATGGCTGGTTTAAAACAGGTGATCTGGGAATTATTAAAAATGGATATCTCTATATCAAGGGCAGATTGAAAAATGTTATCATTGGTGCTAGTGGAGAAAACATCTATCCGGAAGATATAGAATCCGTTATTAATCAGCATCATGATGTTTTGGAATCTATTGTTTATGAATCCGATGGAAAGATAGTTGCACGTGTTCATCTTAATTATGAATTGATAGATAAAGAACATAAAACCAAACGAACAAATGAGAAACAAATGCGTGAGTTCATTAGCAGTTTGCTTCAGGATATAAGAAAAGGTGTGAATTCACAAGTTTCTACATTTTCAAGTATTAAGAGAATAATTGAACAGCGTGAACCGTTTGTTAAAACTCCAACTAAGAAGATTAAGAGATATTTGTATACGGAATAGATTTTTTTTCAATGGTTAATTTGTGGAAATGACAATAATTTGTCATCCTGAGTTTGACTTTAGTCAAGTATCGAAGGATAGATAAAATATTTATCTAAATTCGACACTTCGATACGTCGTTTCGTTCCTACTCAGTGTGACAGTGAACTTTTATTGAAATACTTTTGCAAACAGGATGTTTGCGTTACTATATGTCATCCTCGCAAAAGCGGGGATCTCATAGATTCCCGATCAAGTCGGGAATGACGTCTATCTAACCATCATTCCAACAAACGGATTCCCAACCTTTTCATCCTCAATTGTAGAATCCGGTCCATGACCAGGTAAAACCTTTATGTTCCCATCCAATTTAAACAATTTTGTTTTTATAGAGTTTAATAAAGTAGAATAATCACCACCCGGTAGATCAGTTCTGCCAATACCATCTGCAAAGAGTGTATCACCGCAAAATAATAGATTTCCGGTCAGAATACAAATACTACCTCTTGAATGACCGGGAGTATGAATTATCTGTAATTTTTCATTTCCCAAAACAAGTTCATCACCGTCATTTAAGATAATATCAGCTTTGGGAGCAATTATTTTAGAATTCCAATAAGTGCTTAAATTCATATTAGGATCAATCAAAGAACTGGCATCATCTTTATGGATACAATTTTTCACATTAAAATTATCATTAATGTTCTTATTACCACCAATATGATCACCGTGTCCATGAGTTGAGATTAAGTATTTCAAGATTATTCCCATATTTTTTATCTCATGAATTAAATTTTGTGATGGTGCTGCAGGATCAATAATTGCAGCTTCTTTGGAAATATCATCCCAAACAAGATATGTATTTGTTCCGAATTCAGGAAGAACATTAAACATTTTGTATCTCATTTGTTATTCCTATAATAAATATTGTTTTACTTTTTCTTCAGCCATTTTCTCAACATTAATTTCATCATTCATTTGAAAATTCTTTCCATATTGAACAATCGCCGAATTATCTATTTTAGAATTATATCTCAATAAAAGTGAACAGGTAAGTTTGATCTCTTCAGTAGTCAAATTTTCTTTCGATTGTATAATCCCTAAAGGTCCTGAAATGTCCTTTGCTTGAAGAACAATTTCATCTTTTGCTAATTCACTAAGAATATTGTTTTCATCTTTATTTCTTCCAATAATAAGTTTTACATTATCGTTCAAACGAAAATGCCTACCGGTTTTGAGAAATTCAATTGATTTTCTATTCATCATGTTATGCTGCATAAGATCAAGTAATTTTCGGGAAAAACCAGCATCAGTAAGCAAACATCCACCACCGGGTGAAGGATAAAAATCTATTCCATACTCTTCTGCTAATTTTATCTGTCTTTTCCGGTTACGCCCCTGAATATCCAGCATTTCATCTTTTATCACCCACCTTTCTCGAATTGGAAGTGTATCAGCTAGTAATTTTTGGGAAAGAGGACGTATTAGTAAATCTTTAATTTCACTAAGTTTTCCTACTGCATTAAGTGCATCTTTCCTCTGGCTCATTGGCCTCTGCCCCATCACTTCACCGGATATAATAAAATCTACATTATATTCTTTCATTAATCTACCAGCTTCGTGGAACATAAGCCCGTGGCAGTCAATACATGGATTCAGATTTTTTCCATAACCATATTTCGGTTTTTCTATCATTTTTAGATGAAGATCTGTTAAATCGTGAACGATAAGATCGAATCCTATCTTATTTGCTGTTTCCTGCGCCTTATCAGACCCAAAGAAAGGCGTACTAAAAAATATGGGTAAAACCTCATATCCTAAATTTTTCATGTGTAGAACTGCTAAAATGCTGTCCAGTCCACCTGAAAATAACGCAAAACATCTATGTTTTCTTTTCATCATTTCTCCAATTTTAGTTTAACCTTTTTTTAGCTATTTAATTGTCAAATGGAATATCACTTTACAAATTATTCTGAAAGTGATTCAGATGAATAACAATAAAATCTTTTAGGTTTCTTAACATCTTAAAATAGTTATTGACAAAGTAAACTTGTAGATTTTCAAACTATTAAAAGAATATTGATAGGAAGTGATTATGAAAAGCCATGAGGAATTTATTGAGCTAACAGACAGACTACAAAAACTATTTCAAGAGAGAGACAATTCAAATACTTTATGTGTTTCTATTGGAGAAATCGAGTGTGCGTTATTGCGTTTTTTATATAAAATTGATAGACCTCTCAAAATGCGTGAAATTGCAAAAATGTATGAAATATCTAATGCAAAAGTAACACGTGTTATTGATAAACTTGTTAAGATGGAATTTGTTGAAAGGTATTATAGTGAAGATGATCGTCGCAGCTTGTATGCCCGTATTACCGAAGAAGGTTGCAAGATGGCAGAAAATACAAAATATAAATTGAATAAATTCCAAAAAGAAGTATTAGAAATACTTCCAGATGATGAGATTGATAAAACTTATGACTATTTGAAATTATTTATTGATGCTTATGATAAAATAATAACTGATTCTTCTGAGAATTGATGCAGAACCATTTAAATATTCATTCACCTTTTTTCTTCCAAGTTTTGAAGAAGCCAACTACTAAACTGACAAGACCTATTAAAAACCAAATATAAGTGATTATTTCTGATCCCTGTTTGTAAAAATCATAAGCCGTTACAAATGCCACAATTGAAGTTAAAATGCGTATATAAAAACTGATATTATTTTTAAACTTTTTTAGGAAAATATAAAGCAGTAGATTCGTGAATACAAATAGTAAATTAAAGATAATTAAAAACATACTGGCTTCTTTAATACTAAGCAATAATATAGCTGAAAAACCGAAAGCATTAATTAATAATATTTTTTTGTTTCTTTTAAGTTCTCTTTCATTTTGGTCGGTTTTAGCAAGACTAATAGCAGTATCTTCTATTCCTCCTTCAATAGAATAGAAATCGTAATCACCTTGTATTTTGTATTTATCACTTAATTTTTTAACAACTACTATTGTTAATGCAACAGAAACCCAAAGCAATGTATAAAATGTTGCATTGTTATTAAATCCAACATATTGGTCATCCGGTAGCTGAACAAAAAAACAAAAATGTATCGTGTAAATAATGAAATACTATTGCTGGAATTAGTGATTTGGTTTTGTAAGTAACATAAGTAAAAGAAATAGCTAATGTCAATACAGAAAAAGCATCAACAAAAGAGATTAGGTCAAAGCCTTTGATATGGGCAAGTCCAAATAAAAGAACTTGTATTATTGATGCTTTTTTAAATGATTTTGTCAGATGTAATAAAGCAATCATTAAAACACCACGAAAAAGAATTTCTTCCCAAATTCCTGGCGTTAAACTAAAAATTGCTTGTCCAAGTGTAATTGTCGATAAGTCAGGTTTATATCCGCCGATTTGAAAAGAAGCAAATAGCATTCCGGATAAAGTAATTGTTGCCAATATTATACCCAGAATAATATATTTAAATGTATGTTCAGGTTTATAAAGGCCGACTTTAAAAATCCATTCTTTTACACTTACTTTTCCAAACGGGATTTTGTAAACTTTCGGGAAAAGATATAAAACACTTAGTGTTGTTACAACAAATGCAATAATTGATATTTCAAGTCTGTTAAGTTCAATGTGCAAGAATTTTTTTAGTATAAATGCAACAGCAAAACCTATTGCCGAAAAACCCATTGATAATAATATAGGTCTGATTTGTTTTCTTATTTCTAAAATATTCATTGAATTAGTCCTTTAATTTATCTTTACTAAAGCAAATAATTACTTCACAAAAGTCAATAAAAAAAAGTCCTCAACCTTGACCTTGATCTTGATCTCGAATTACCAGATCTCCAAAGCTTCATTCAACATAGCCAATTGTTGTTCTTCCTTGTAACCAAGTTGCTGCATAGCTCCCGAAGGGCAAATAGCTGCACAACTTCCACAACCTTTACACAAAGCTGAATTAACATGGGCATATTCTTTTCCGTTCATCCAAATAAGTTCTGGTGCTCCATAAGGACAAACAGACACGCACATTCCACAACCGGCACAAGTATCAAGATCAACCCTTGCTATATTAGCTTCTGAGATATATTCTTTGGAACTGATAATCGCACAAGCCCGCCCTGCTGCCGCTTTAGCTTGTGATATGGTATCTTCCATTCCCTTAGGCGAATGAGCTAATCCTGCCATGAATATACCCTCAGCAGAAAAATCCACCGGTCGAAGTTTCACATGTGCTTCCACAAAGAACTTATCTTCATTGAGTGGTATTTTTAACATTTGCGAAATAACATTAACATCTTCTTGAGGCACAATTGCTGGTGAAAGAATGATCTTTTCAGGAGTTAACTTTATCTCTGTTCCTAATACATG
>JAGGWC010000231.1 GCA_021157645.1 Candidatus Cloacimonadota bacterium
AATCAATCGACAAATAATTTTATAATCAAGCGGATTGGGATAGGCTACAATACTGGTTCCAAGAGTGATTGGTAACCAAAAATTTGCAGTGATCCCAAACACATGAAAAAGTGGTAGATTTGCGAGGAAAACATGACTTGGATCAAGATCGATAATTTTTGGAAGGTTATCTACATTATGTCCAATGTTTTTGTGAGAGAGTTGCACTGCTTTTGGCTCTTTTTCACTACCGCTGGTAAATAGAATCACGGCAGTTTCATCATCACTTCCATGATGTACTAATTTCATTATCTTTTTTGCAGAACCTTTTGATTTAAAAAGAGCTGGAAGTTTATCAAAAAGTTTGATCGAATCAGCTACATCTTCCAAATATAACATATCATCAATCGGGTCGAGTTTTAATTTTTCTAATAATTTTTTACTGGTAATGATCGTTTCAAAATTACATTTCTCCTGTGCATAAATTGAATTTTCAATAGCTCCTGTGGCATAATTGATCATCACCGGAATTTTCCCAGCCATCAACAAACCAAGTTTAGTCAGCATACATCCAGCTGAAGTTGGAACCATAACTCCCACATATTTGGTTTTGATCTTCTTAAATTTACTCGCAAAGATCAAAGATGCAATCAGCATTTTTTCGTAAGTTACATCTTTTCCTGTAGCAATATCATAAACAGCGATTTTCTTCCCAAATTTCTTAGCTGTTTGTATAAAACGTTGATGAAGTTGCATAAATTCTCCTTTTAAATTCAATAATTATTAATCAAATACTTTTTGAATTCCTCATAGTTGTTTAACACTTTATCATATGATTCTTCTTTTTCTTCTAAACCTTCCAAACTTGGAGGAAGCTTTGGATCAAAATCTAAAATATCGATGATCTGTTCCGGGAATTTAGCAGGATGAGCAGTTTCCAATGAAATACATAACTCATCATCAAATTCAGGATATTCCTGCAAGAATCTTTGCAAACCAGCCCAACCAACAGAACCGTGTGGTTCCAACAAGAGTTTATATTTTTTGTAAGCTTCAGCAATCATCTCTCTGGTTTCTTCATCAGTAATACTGGTTGAATAAATATCTTCACGTAATCTCATCATATCCGGTACTTTACTTATTAGTCCTGTTTCATCCATCACTCCGTCATACAGAGCTATAAAACGTGAAAGGTTACTTGGATGCCCAACATTCATCGCACTGGAAAGACAATTTTTGGAAGGCTCAATCTTATTATAATTTCCAGTTTTCACAAATTTTGGAAACTCATCATTTTCATTAGTTGCAATTATAAATTTTTTAATTGGAAGTCCCATTCGCTTGGCAAACATCCCCCCCATCATATCTCCGAAATTTCCGGAAGGTACGGAAAAAATAACTTCTTCATCCTCACTTTTTCTTAATTTAGCATAAGAATAAAAATAGTAAACAATCTGCGGGATCAATCTTCCTATATTAATTGAGTTTGCAGAGGAGAGGTTCAAGTAATCCAGTTCACTATCAGAGAAAGCATCTTTTACCAAGTATTGGCAGTCATCAAATTTAGCATCAAGACCAATAATCTGCACATTTTTCCCAAGAGTTGTCATCTGTTTTCTCTGTCGATTTGTTACTTCATTTTCTGGAAATAAAACCACAACTTTAATTTTATCCAATCCATAAAATGCGTTTGCTATAGCACTTCCAGTATCGCCAGAGGTTGCGGTGAGAATAAGCAGTTCACGCTTTTCTTTATCAAGATAATACTGCATCAATCTGCCCATCATTCTTGCGGCAAAATCCTTAAAAGAAGCTGTTGGACCTTGATCCAGCCGCATCACATATTTCCTATCATAAACCTTCTCAAGTGGAACTTCATAATCGTAAGCATCTTTTACAATTGCTTTTAAATCCGCATCTGGTATCTGATCGTGAAGAAATTTTCTGCCTACTTCAAAGGCAATTTCATAATATTCCATCTGCGAAAATTTATTAATTTCTTCTTTTGTAAAAGTAGGAATTTCCTTGGGCATATAAAGTCCTTTGTCAGGAGCTAAACCTTTTAATAATGCACTCTTAAAATCTACAACTTCCGCTTTTAAATTTGTTGAATAGAATTTAATATTCTTCATTATTATTCCCCTCGCGTATTATTTTTTAACTTCCGAATGTGCGTCAGTTCTTCGGAATGTTAATCTAATTAAACAATCGGAAGTCTATCATTACCAAACATTCAGATGTTTTTATCATATCTGGATAAATATCCATAATTCTATTCATAAAATTTTCTCACTCTATCTTTAATGATTCTTCTTCTTATTTTCTTTTTTTCTTTGTGTCTCTGTGCCTCTGTGTTGAAATATTTTTTTTATTACTTTGATTAAAATAAACCCTTAGCAAATCCACCATCTACTTTTAGTGAAACACCCGTAATATATCCCGCTCCTTCTGAAACTAGAAACGCTACTGATTTAGCAAATTCTTCTGGAGAACCAATTCTCTTCATTGGAATATCGGCCTCTAATTTCTTATAAAAAACTTCTAACGTACCTTTACCGCTTTCAGTAAAAGCTTTTGCCAGATTTTCTACTCTTTGTGTTTTAGTATATCCGGGGCAAATAGAATTTACAGTTATGCCGTCTTTCGCTACTTCGTTGGAAAGACTTTTCATAAAACCAATAACAGCAGTTCGTACAGTGTTGGATAAGATCAAGTTATTGATAGGCTGTTTAACTGAAACTGAAGTCATCATCACGATCCTGCCCCATTTTTGTTTTTGCATCTGCGGGACAACTTTTTGGCAGAGTGAAATAGTACTTAACAAATTCAACTCAA
>JAGGWC010000093.1 GCA_021157645.1 Candidatus Cloacimonadota bacterium
AGCTTCATCAATTAACAGTCAGGCTTACAGTGTAGATGTACAATCACCAGAGATTACATTTGTAACTCCGGAAGATGGTGCAGAGTTCAATATTGATGAAGTAGTATCAATATTAGCAAACTTCACGGATAACATAAATGAGACTGATAGAAATGCTGGATCTGGTATAATGTCAGCAGAATTAAAAATTACTGATCCATCAGGAGAGTTCACTATAATTACAACAGGAGAAGATATACTATCAATTAATACAAATGTTAGTGATCTTCAATATGGCTTGTATAATATCATGTTAACGGTTATTGATAAAGTTGGAAACCAGGCGATTGAAACATTATCATTTAATGTTAATGCACCGGCACCAGCTGTGAATATCATGGGTATTTCAAATGAATTGTATACATTTGGAAATATCTACAATCCAGGGCATACATTAGTATTCGATGCCGTAATAGAAGAAGTTCCAAATGTAGAAATTGCGGATATCAGCTTGAACATATACAGAGTATATCTTGAAGAAAATCAAGTAATTGAACAACTTGTAGAAGGTGATGTAGCTTATGTTGAAACCATTGTTGGGTTTGTTCATAATATAACATATAGCTCTATTCCAACTAATCTTGATGGCGATATTGGTTTAAGATATGAATTATCTGTAATTGATGAATTCGGTAGTAATGCAGCAGCTAGTCAATCTTATACTATCGATGATTTAGCTCCACTACTTACGATAATTTCTCCTGAAATTGGTTATGAAGTTGATCTTGGTGGAGATGAACAAGTTAATGTAGAGATCAAAGCTACTTTCGAGGATGCTGTTGCAGGTATCAATTTAAGTGGACTTGAACTAATAATTGATGGTGTGATTATTCCGAATGACGATCCTTTAATTGCGATTACAGCAAATATGATGACCTATAATGGTTATTTTGGTGTTGGTAATCATACAATTAAGTTAACGGCTGTAGATAATGTATCAAATGAAGAAGTAATTATTTGGACATTTACTGTGAATGAGGAAATAATATTAGTAGATGCAGTTTTAACTAGTGCACACTTCTATCCAAATCCAGTACAAGCTGGTAACAGTGGAACATTTGCAATGGTTTGGGCTAATGATGGATTAAGAGATCTTAATACTGCAAATATCAGTATTAGTATCTTTGATTTCTCAGGTAAATTAGTAAGAACCCTTAATGGAACATCAGATAATGCTATAACATGGGATTGCAAAACAAATGATGGTACAAGATTAGCAAGGGGTGCTTACTTCGCTCGAGTTACAGTAAATAATGGTCATCAAGATTACATAAAAATAGTAAAAGTAGCTATACAATAACTAATTAGCAGAGGGGGGAGACCCCCTCTGCAATATTTATGGAGGATAAAATGAATAAAAGAATGAAAATTTTTACTCTGGTATTGTTAACTCTATGTCTGTCTGGTTTATTATTTGCAGAAAATAATTCTGCAGCTGCATGGTCAAGAGTAGGTACGGGAGCAAAGGCAATGGCGATGGGAGGAACTGGGGTTGCAAGTATTGATAACATATCTGCAACATATTGGAACCCGGCTGGTTTAGCAAGATTGAAAACATTTGAATTTGGATCTATGATAACTGATATTCAGAATTTTGGCACAACGTATAATTTTGTTGCCTTAGGTTTTAGATTACCGAATGGATATGCAGCTGTGAGCTGGAATAATGCAAATGTTGATGATTTTCAAGGATATGATGAAAATAATCTTTTTATGGGAACTTTCGGTAATTATGAACACAATATTGGATTAAGCTATGCTTATGATTCTCCTAAAATTAAAATAGGAGTTACCGCAAAAGCTTTTATCTCATCTATCGATGATGATTCTGAAACTGGTTTTGGCTCTGACATTGGAATTATTTACGATTTAAACCAATATTTAAGTTTTGGAGCAATGTTCAGAGATATATATTCAAAATATGTTGATGATACAGTACCAACTCAATTAACTGTTGGAGCTGCAATACATCCTGTTTATGGAGTAACCCTAACTTCTGATATTAAAAAGGAACAACATGAAGAAAATATCATCTATTGTGCTGGTGCAGAATATTGGGTAGGTATTGGAGAAGATGTAGAAGTAAGCTCAACATTATCTGGAATTGCAACCGAAGAAAAATCATCATGGGACAACGTTCTCTCAAATGCACAAGGTGGAGTGCGTATTGGTGTAAATGATGGAGCTATTACTGCTGGCTTTGGTTTGCGATATAAAATTATAGAAGCAAATTATGCTTATGGAGCAAAAAAAGATGATTTATTAGAATCACGAGATTCCCATCGATTTGAAATAATCTTTAGGTTTTGATAAAATCAATTGTTTATACAACTAAGTGAGAGGTAATATGAAAAGATATTTATTGATAATTACTTTTATAACAATAATGTTTTCTGCTCTTTGTGGCACTAATGAGACAAAGGTAAATGAAGCAATTGAATTTTATGAAAGAGGTAATTATAAATTAGCAGAAGATTTATTGATTTCTGCAGTACAGAATGTTCTTTCCAATGAGGATTATGTTACAAATCCACAATATCATTATTGGTTAGGTAAAACTTATTTAGCACAGCAGAAATATGAACTTGCTTATGAGCAATTAAAAATATTCTCAGAATATGAATTTGGATCTCAATCGCAAGAAGTTAAGAAAATGCTAAGTATTATCAGGAAGGGAATTTATTTATCTTCAAAGAATAGCACATTACATTCTCTGGGTATACTTGGTGGCAACATTAACAGTGAATACTCTGATTTTGCGCCTGTGATTGCTGAAAACGGAAGAGTCTTATATTTCACTTCTGCACGTCTTTCAGATCTCAAGAGGGATAATATCTGGATTTCAAAAAAAGTTAATAGCTACTGGCAAAATAGCTATCTTGCTGAAGATTTGTCGTCTGATACTCATGACTCTTTTGGATCTATCACGGATGACAACAATACAGTTTATGTTTATGGTAATTTCGAAGATAACAATAATGGCGCAATCTTTTCACGTGTGAAAGAAAATGATGTATGGTCTGTTCCTAAATTAATTGAAGAGATCAATACCGATGGAATTGAAATCCAACCTTTCCTGTATGAAGATGAGGAGTTATTATTTTTTGTAAGTGATCGTATTGGAGGTTTAGGTGGTTTAGACATTTATGTATCAATAATGAATAATGGTGTATGGTCAGAGCCACTTAATTTAGGATCTAACATAAACACAGATAGAAATGAACAAACACCTTTTTTTGATGGTAAAACTTTATACTTTGCCTCAGATGGTCATCCGGGATTAGGAGGATTAGATATTTTCAAAAGTAATATCGGTGATAAATTAGATGAATGGTCTATAGCAGAAAATCTTGGGATACATATCAATTCTGTACGTAACGATCGTTATTTCTTTAAAGATGAATATTCTCAAAAAGGTTACCTTTCATCAGATCGCTTTGGTGGACAAGGCTTTGAGGATATCTATTTCTTTAATCTTGAAAAAAAATTAGAAGAACCAGAACTAATGGAGAGATGTAAAATTTATGGTCTTGTTACAGATGATTCACCTGAAAGAAATCCTATTCAAGCAACAATTAGTTTTACATTCGAATTAGAGAACGAAAAAATGAGAACCAATATTGTCTCCAAAGAAGATGGTTCTTTTGAAATACTTGCAGTTAAAGATAGATTGTATGAATATAAAATTTCAATGGGAAAATACATGACTACATCGGGTGTTATTCCAGTAGAAACTCAAGATGAAATAGAGCATAACATACTACTTTCTGAGCTGATCATTGAGAAAGAAATCATTATAGACAATATTTATTTCGATTTTAACAAATCGGTTTTATTAGAAGAATCTTTTAAAACATTAGATTTGTTGTATGAAACTTTTGTATCAAATCCAGGTTTAAAAGTTGAGATAAGTGGTCACACTGATAGTATTGGTTCAGATCAATATAATCAGGGATTATCACAGCGGAGAGCTGATGCTGTAGTTGAGTATTTGGTTAATAAGGGTATTGATACAGAATCATTTATCACAGAAGGTTATGGCGAAAAGAAACCAATAGCTGATAATGCAACTGAAGAAGGAAGAGCTCTAAATCGTAGAGTTGAAATGAAAGTACTTGAAAACAATGATTGATAAGTAAATAAATAATTGATCAATTTTCTAAAGTACTAAAAAATTAGTTATTTATAGTAGATTCATTTTATGTACTTTATAAGTAAGGGTAGATTTTAAATCTACCCTTTTTTTATTTAGTATAAAACTTGAAAAAGATTATTTGATCAATTTTAACCTACTATCTAAATAAGAACGTAACTATTTTTGTGAATTATTTTGTTGAAAAGTAACTTAATCTGATTTTCATATCTATTGTAATCCATATTCATAAAATTATCGGCGTAATGGACAAAAAGTGGTTGCTAAATCCATAGGTAACTATATGTGTGTTAATAAATTAAATGCATATTTTTATTTAGGAGATTAAAAATGAGTCAAAAGAAGTGTCCAATTTGTAAATCTGTAAATATAAAAAAAACGGTAATCGTCTAGGCAAACAGAGATATAAGTGTAATAATTGCAATCACATTTTTGAGAATAAACGACGTTCCAACAAAATAGTTTTGAATCAATTATGGTTCCAATATGTATATGAGAATCAAACATACACGTCATTATCAAAAAGATATGATGTATCTCCAAAAACTATTAAGCGAAAACTTGATTGCATTGTTGTTAATAAACCTAATTTAAAACCTAGAGAAACTGTCATCATAATGGATACAAGCTATTTTAGAAGAAATTTTGGAGTAATGGTATTTAGAGATCACTATACAAAGCAGAATCTTTTTTGGAAATATGTAAAGTATGAGACAATTGCAGAATATAAATATGGAATAGATTACTTAAAAACTCTTGGGTGGGATATATTAGGTATTGCTTGTGATGGAAGGAGAGGGATTTTCTCTTCTTTTGATAAGATCCCAATTCAGATGTGTCAGCGCCATCAAGCTGCAATTATAAGAAGATATATAACAAAAAATCCAAGGCTAGAAGCAGGTAAAGAGCTCAATCAAATTATACTAGCATTAACAAAATCACAAAAGAATGAATTCATTCAGGCATTAGATCAATGGCATAATAAATGGAGAACCTTTCTTCTTGAAAAAACATATAGTGATGAT
>JAGGWC010000207.1 GCA_021157645.1 Candidatus Cloacimonadota bacterium
TTGAAGTTTTTAACACGTTCCTCCTTATTACAGAACACCGGATCACTTGTGAGGATAGTTATGCTATTTTCAATGTGCTTTTTTATGGTCTCTCTTTCTGCCCAAAATTACACATTTACTCACGGAACGTTCAATTCCAGCGGCGGACATCAAGCAAGTTCAGCTTACTCAAATACAACAGCATTCGGTGAAATGGTTCAGGGTGAGATCTCAACTTCCGGTTATACCGGTTATCTCGGTTTTTTATTTCCGGTTCTAAACCAGCAGCCACCAACCATCATTTCCATTGATGATGTTCCAAATGATCAGGGACATCAGATTCAGATAGATTGGAATAAATGTGCATTTGATGATGCTTATAACTATAATACATACTACTCTATCTGGCGGTTGGATGATGAAGCTGAAAGTAGGAATGGCAGCGTAAGGAAAGTTAATAAACTACCTGATAAGTCGAGTAAAAATAACAAAAGGCAAGATCCCGTTAAAACTCATCTCTGGCAAAGAGATGATAGTGTGTGGACTTTTGTAGATTCGATTCAAGCTTCGAATAATGATCAATATTCAAGTATTGAGGCAACTCTGGTAGATTCTTCATCATCGAATCTAAATTATTCCACGTTCAAAGTTATTTATCACAATGAATATAATTATTATGAATCAGTTCCGGATTCAGGTTATTCCGTTGATAATATTCCACCGGATGAAACGCAAGTAACGATTGCTAAAAACGGGAACTATATGAGATTAACCTGGCAGGAAGTGGAATTTGGTACTTATCAAGGAAGTTCATATTCTGAATTGAATGGTATATGGTACAGAATATATGCCGGAGATACAGATGATTTTATTTGTGATGGATCTCACTTCATCAATACTGTTACAGCATTGAGTTATGATTATTTACTGATGGGGGAATATAAGAAATTCTTTAAGATAGTGGTTAGTGATCAGCCTTAAACAGAATAAGACATCATTGAATATCACTATTGTCTTAAAAAATATCTGCATCATGCTTGATGAACTCGTAAAAAGTCTCAAAATTTACTTTGAGACTTTTTACGAAACCTTCATTCTTCATTTATCTAAAACAAAAATCTTGTTAAGAGAAATCGGATCTTCTAACATATTATTTTACAATAAATTTTGAGAAGAATAAGATGAATTACAACAGGAAGTAAAACATTAACTAACATTCCTAATTTTATATACTCTACAACTAAATAACTACAGTCCAAAAACCTTGACACTCAAACCTTTGAAAATAATTTGGTTTTTTAGATAAGGTTAATAGCCTAATATATTGATTTATAAGAGTTTAAAAAATATTGAATAAGGATGTGAAGAATGGCAGTACCAAAAAGAAAAACTTCAAAATCTCGTAGAGATAAAAGAAGAACTCATTACAAAATATATGCGCCAACTACAACAATTTGCTCAAATTGTGGCGAGCAATGCAGACCTCATAATATTTGTGCAAAATGCGGTCATTATAACGGAAAAAAAATATTAGAAATTAAAGAATAATCTTTAAAATTTTAATAATATGCATATAGCTATTGATGCCTTTGGCAGTGATAATGCACCTTTCCCTGAAGTGGAAGGTGCAATTATTGCAATTAAGGAAGGATGTTGTGATAAGATTTATCTTGTTGGCAAACAAGATGTCCTAACTAAACAATTAGAAAAATACTATTTTCCAAAAGATAAAATTGAAATAATCCATGCCTCTGAAGTTATAACTATGAGTGATTCTCCGGCAAAAGTGGTTAGAGAGAAAAAAGATTCTTCTTTAGTTAGAGCTATCCAATTACATAAAGATGGAATTGTTCAGGCTGTTGTAAGTGCAGGAAATACCGGAGCGGTAATGGCTGCATCTCTTTTTGGTTATGGAAGAGTTAAGAATATTCTCCGCCCTGCAATTGCAACCACCTTTCCAACTCAAACTCATCCTGAGATCATTCTTGATGTTGGTGCCAATGTTGATTGCTCTTCAGAAAACCTGATTCAATATGCAATTCTCGGTAGTTTATATTTTAAATTCTTTTTCGAAACTGATAATCCAAGAGTTGCTCTTTTAAATATTGGAGAAGAGAAATCAAAAGGGAATGAACTTGTTAAAAACACATATGTTAAGTTAAAAGAAAATAAAAACATTAATTTTGTTGGAAATATTGAAGGAAAAGATTTGCTAAAAGGTATCGTAGATGTTGTTGTCTGCGATGGTTTTGTTGGCAATGTTATGCTCAAAACTGTTGAAGGCGCAGCTTATTCAATTATGTCGATTCTCAAAAGTGAGATGAAAAAAGATTGGATAGCAAAACTAGGAGCACTTTTATCTTTTCCGGCATATGCATATTTAAAAAAGAAATTGGATCATTCAGAATACGGTGGTGCTCTACTTGTAGGACTTAACGGAATTTCAGTTGTCTCTCATGGAAGATCAAATGCAAAGGCAATAAAAAATGCTGTTGGACTTGCTGCACATCTGGCAAGATCAGGATTCGTAGAACACACAAAAGAGTATTTTGAGGAGAAATAAACATGAGCATTAAATATTATGCAAAAATTTCGGGAACCGGAATGTATGTACCGGATAAAATTCTAACCAATTCTGATCTGGAAAAAATAGTAGATACTTCTGATGAATGGATAAAAACTAGGACAGGAATGTCTGAACGACATCTTGCCGCTGATGATCAGGCTGCATCTGACCTTGCTTATGAAGCTACGCTAAAAGCTATCAAGGCTGCTCATATCAGAAGCAAAGATATTGATATGATTATTGTTGCTACGATATCAGGTGATCATCCCTTCCCATCAACTGCTTGTATTTTACAACAAAAATTAGGACTTAAAGATTTTCCAGCTTTCGATGTTTCAGCTGGTTGTACTGGTTGGATATATGCTGCAAATATTGCAAAACAGTATATCGAGAATGGAGTTGCAAAGAATATTCTGATTGTTGGTGTTGAGATATTAACTAAGATAACTAATTGGAAAGATCGTGGAACATGTGTGCTTTTTGGCGATGGAGCAGGAGCAACAATAATATCACGTGCTGAAGAAAAAGATATTTCCAGATTTATTGATTCTGAACTTTCTGCCGATGGTACCCATTATGACTTATTGATCCAAAATGCTGGTGGTTCACGTATGCCTGCAACTAAAGAAACTGTAAAAGAAAACCTTCATACTGTTTATATGGAAGGCAATAAAATTTTTAAAAATGCAGTACGTTCAATGTACAGTGCTTGTGATATTGTGTTAAAAAGAAATCATCTTGATGTACATTCTATTGACTGGCTAATTACACATCAAGCAAATTTGCGAATTATCCAGGCTTTAGGAAAAAAAATGAAGATTGATGAAAAAAAGGTTATTATAAATATTGAAAAATATGCAAATACTTCCTCCGCTACTATTCCAATGGCTCTGGATGAAGCAATTCGAAACAAAAAAATACGTCATGGTGATATAGTGCTTATGGCTTCTTTTGGAGCTGGTCTTACATCAGGAAGTTTATTAATTAGAATTTAATTATCAAGGAAATACAATGAGTAAAATCGCTTTTATTTTCCCTGGTCAGGGTGCTCAATATGTCGGAATGGCTATGGATTTTATAAAAAATAATACTGAACTAGAAAATATTCTTAAAAATTTCGATATTAAAAATAATACTGATTTATATAAAATTATGTCCGAAGGACCGGACGAAAAACTTAAAGAAACAAAATTTACTCAACCAGCAATTTTATTTCATAGTATTGCTGCTTTAAATACTGTTCTTAAAAAAATCAATATCATCCCGGATTATGTTGCAGGACATTCGTTAGGTGAATTTTCCGCCCTGGTAGCAAATGGTGTTCTTACATTGGAAGATGCTATGTATCTTGTTTATAAACGTGGTGAATTTATGATCAAAGCAAATGAAGGAAAACCTTTTGCAATGGCTGCAATTATTGGTCTTTCCCCTGATGAAATAAAAGCTATTTGCGAAGAAGCATCTAAGATTGATATTGTTATCGCAGCTAATTTTAATACTCCTGTCCAAACCGTGATTTCCGGATCTAAAGCTGGAGTTGAAAAAGCTTGTGAGATTGCACAAGAAAGAGGTGCAAAAAGAGTGGTTCCACTTGTTGTGGGTGGTCCTTTCCATTCTCCTCTTATTAAAAAAGCAGCAACCTGGCTTTTTGAAGAAATGAATAAAATAAATTTTAATGAAACTACTATTCCTGTGGTTTCCAATGTGAATGCAAAACCAGTGATTAATACCAAAGAAATAAAAAATAATCTTGCGAAACAAGTTACATCATCAGTTCTCTGGATTGACTCTATCAAGTTCATGATCGAGGATGGTGTAGATACATTTATTGAATTTGGACCCAAGAGAGTTCTTGCCGGAATGTTAAAGAAAATTGACAAGAATATCAAAGTTATAAGTATCGACACAATTAAGACGTTTGAGCTTGTAAAAAATGATTTGGAGACCTTATGAAACGGTTAGAAGATAAAGTTGCGATCATCACCGGAGCTGCTCGAGGAATTGGATTTAGCATCGCAGAAATGTTATCCAAACATGGTGCAACTTCTATTATAATAGATCTTAATAAGGAAGCTGTTGATGCAGCGGTTCAGCAAATCGATGATTTGGGAAACCGAGCTATCGGCTTCATTGCTGATGTAACTAATTCAGATGAGGTTGCTTCCATTTTTAAAGAGATCCATAAGAAATTCGGCAAAATTGATATTCTCATAAATAATGCCGGAATAACTAAAGACGGCTTACTCATGAAGATGAAAGAGTCGGATTGGGATGCAGTAATGAACGTAAACTTAAAAGGTACTTTCATCTGCACTCAAAAAGTTTGCAGGTATATGATGAAAAGCCGTTCAGGTGTAATTTTGAATATTGCATCTGTTGTTGGTATTATGGGAAATGCCGGACAGGCAAACTATGCTGCTTCCAAAGGTGGTATCATCGCTCTAACCAAGTCATCTGCAAAAGAGTTTGCATCCAGAAATATTAGAGTAAATGCAATTGCTCCCGGTTTTATAAAAACAGAAATGACTGACAAATTGCCACAAGAAGTTATTGACAATTATTCAGATGCTATCCCATTATCCCGTATGGGTACAGCTAAAGATATAGCAAATTTATGTATATTCCTGGCTTCTGAAGAAGCTAGTTATATAACAGGCCAGACCATCCAAGTGGATGGCGGTTTAATAATGTAGCAAAAATTAAGGAGGAAATAATGGACATTAAAACAAAAGTAACTAATCTTATTGTAGAAGAATTAGGTGTAGAAATTGGTGAGGTAACTCTTGAAGCAAGTTTTATTGAAGATCTCGGAGCAGATTCACTTGATACAGTTGAACTTATCATGAAGTTTGAAGAAGAATTTGATATTGATATTGCTGATGACGATGCAGAAGGTCTTACTACTGTTGGAAAAGCAATCGAATATCTTGAAAAACAATTAAGTTAAATAATATTATCGGTGGAGTTATTTATTTATAGCTCCACCATATTAATATCCAAATTTTGAGGTTACTATGAACAGACGGAGAATTGTCATTACCGGAATGGGCACAATAAATGCCATTGGAAATAATGTTGAAGATACATGGAAGAATCTTCTTGCTGGAAAATCCGGTGTTGATCACATTACAAATTTTGAAATAACCCAAGAATATGCAAGCAGAATTGCAGGCGAAGTAAAAAACTATGATCCAAATGATTATTTTGAGAGAAAGAGAATAAAAAAACTCGATCATTATACACAATATGCTCTAATTTCAGCAAGGCAGGCATTCAAAGATTCTGGATTAAACAACGTAGATTTTGATCATAACAGAGCAGGAGTAATCGTATCTTCTGGTATAGGAGGTATGCTTACATTTGAAAATGAAGCATATAAAATGGAGAGAAAAGGTCCAAAGAGAGTTAGCCCCTTCTTTATTCCTAAAATGATCTCCAATATGGCATCTGCAGAAATTGCAATTGAATTTAATCTTAGAGCCATAAATTTTAATATCTCTTCAGCTTGTGCATCTGCAAATCATTCAATTGGGACTGCATTCCGCTCAATTCAATATGGTGATGCAGATATCATGCTTACAGGTGGAGCTGAAGGTTCTGTTACTCCTTTAGCAGTAGCTGGATTCTGTTCTATGAGAGCGCTATCAACTCGTAACGATGAGCCACAGAAAGCATGCCGCCCATTTGATGCAGAACGTGATGGATTTATTATGGCTGAAGGTGGTGGAGTAATAGTTTTGGAAGAGATGGAACATGCTGTTAATCGTGGTGCTAAAATATATGCCGAGATAGTGGGCTATGGTGCAACTAGCGATGCTTTTCACATAACAGCTCCAGCAGAAAATGGTGAAGGTGGAGCACGGGCTATGCAAATAGCTATCAATGATGCTGGAATAAAACCAGAAGAAATAGATTATATAAATGCTCATGGAACATCAACAATCTTAAATGACTCGAATGAAACAGCTGCAATAAAGACTGTTTTTGGTGAGTATGCTAAAAAAATAAAGATCAGTTCTACAAAATCTATGACCGGTCACACTCTTGGTTCAGCTGCTGCTATTGAAGCTATTGTTTGCTGTAAATCTATTACAACTGGCAAATTACATCCAACTATTAACTACGAAAACCCTGATCCAGCTTGTGATCTTAATTATATTCCTAATAAAGCTATTGAGATGGAAGTGAACTACGCTTTAAGTAATGCTCTGGGATTTGGTGGTCATAATGGAGTAGTTATCTTTAAAAAATTTATTAAATGAAATTGAATTGCATCAGTTAATTCACTTTATTCTATTTTGAAAAATATAATCAAATCTCTAATTTCACAAATATCTACAAAAGATTCTGCACATTCTGATCTTAATAAATTTCAGAAGATCATTTGCTATAATTTTAATAACCTTTCTCTTCTAATTGCTGCACTTACACACACTTCTAGAGAGCCATTAAATACAAAGGGATCACCTTTTGAAAGAATGGAATTCCTGGGTGATTCTGTTTTGGGCTTAATAGTGTCAGAAGAACTGTTTCTTGAATTTCCAGAATACACCGAGGGTGAACTTTCAAAATTAAAATCTAAGATCGTTTCAAGAAAGATGCTGGCTTTGGTTTCAAGCAAATTAAAACTTAAAGAATACATAATTTTCAATACTGATTCAGCAGGAAAAGGTGGAGTAAATTCAATTCTTTCTAATACAATGGAATCTCTGATCTGCGCAATTTACCTTGATGGAAACATTGAGAAAGCTCGGAAATTCATAATTAAATTCGTTCTGAATAATTATTCAACATACCTTAAAAAAGGACATCTAACAGATTACAAAAGTATGCTTCAAGAATATACACAAGCGGAATTTCATGCAACTCCAGATTATCATATTTTAAAAGCTGAGGGTCCGGAACATGAAAAAGTATTTACGGTTGAGGTTTTGATAAAAGATGATACTTATGGTTTAGGAACAGGTCTAAGCAAAAAAGCAGCCCAACAGGAAGCAGCAAAATATGCCTGTAATAAATTGGGATTATAACCCTGACCTATAATGAAGATTTATCCAATTTTCATACCTCATCTTGGATGTCCTTTTAAATGCGTTTATTGTGATCAATTGTCAATAACAAAAAGTAAAATCCCTTCAATTCAATCAATTTCGGAGAATGTAAGAAAATTCTGTGTGAATAATGAATTGGAAGAAAAAGAGATCGCTTTTTTTGGTGGCACATTTACTAAACTTTCATTTAAGCTACAACAAGCATATTTAGATGCAGTAAATAAACATAAAGATTTGATAAGCGGTATTAGAATTTCTACTAGACCCGATTCAATCAATCAGGAAATTTTAGATTTTTGTAAAGAAAACAACGTTCAGACAATTGAGCTGGGAATTCAGAGTTTTGACGATTCTGTACTCAAAGCTATAAAACGCGGATATATTGCTCAAAATGCTATAGAATCCTGCAAGCTTATCAAGAAAAATAATTTTTCATTGGGAATTCAATTAATGCCGGGACTTCCCGGATTTAACTCAAAATCCCTAGAAATGACAATTGAAACAACTATTAATCTTAAACCAACTTTTGTAAGGATCTATCCCACAATCGTACTAAAAAATACTGAACTTGAAAACTGGTTTAATTCAGGAAATTATTCTCCTCTTTCATTGAAAGAATCAATTTTGATAACATCAGAAATGATAAACAGATTTAGAGAGAAGAAAATAAAGGTGATTAAAGTGGGACTGCATTCGGATATTGATAAAGAAAATATTATAGCAGGACCATATCATCAATCATTTGGAGAATTGGTAAGAGCTAATATGCTTAAGATTGGAATACTTAATTGTTTTGAAAATAAAACACTAGAAATTTCGCCACGTGATATTTCATTGTTTAAAGGTTTTGATTCAAAAATGCTTAAGGAAATAAAAAAAGAAAAAAAGTTAGAATATCTGCCAATTAAAATAAATAATGATTTAAAAAAAGATAATTTTACTTTTACAAATGCTCAAGCTAATCAAAATTGGTAATCATGATAATAATATTAGCAATAATCTCAATCATTCTGATCTCTTTTTTTTATAAAAAAACCACTCCCGTAATTAATAACTGGCAAAAAATATTATTGATCAGTCTGCGTTCTATTGCAATCATAATTATATTTTTACTTCTACTAAATCCAATACTCTATTTCTTCCATGATAAAGCTGTGAAACCTTCTGTTGTTATACTAAATGATGTCTCTGAAAGCATGCAACAATTTGGTAAAAAACAAACAAAATCTAAAATCTTTAAAAATTTTAATAATAAGATTGAAACCATAATCGAATCAAAAGATTATAATATTATCAATTTTGATTTTGCTAATGGAATTAATGGTAGTAAAACATCTACGAACTTGAGCAAAACATTTTTACAGATCTTTAATAAAATTGATTCAAACAATATTGAAGCTATTTTTTTACTTTCTGATGGCTGGTTCAATGATGAAGAATTTGAGTTAATCGAAAACCAGAATATTCCAGTTTTTACCATTGATCCTCATTTTCAATCTGATGATTTTGATATTAAATTAACAGCCATTAAACATAATAAATCAGTTTACAGAAATGAGATCACACCAATTGAAGCTATAATTACTGCTAAGAATTATGAAGGTAAAGCAAAAGTTGAACTTTATTCTGATGATTTATTGATCAATAAAAAAGTGATTGATCTTAATGGAATAGATTTCCTGCAAATTAATTTTGACACATCGTTTCAAAGCACTGGATTTACTCCAATTAGTTTAAAAATAACTACAGATTCTACTGAAATAAATACAGAGAATAATCTCCTTAATAGTGCTATTCAGGTTAAACGTGACCGCTCTAAAGTTTTATTAATATCCGATATTCTAAACTGGGATGTAAAATTTATTATAAGTGCAGTAAATCAAAATCAACATTGGCAAAGCAAATTTTTATTGAAAAAGGATCAGTTGCAATTTGGTAATAAAAGTACACGTTTCAAAACTGAAATGGATGAAATCAATGTTCTTACACTTATCAATTATGGTAATCTAAATTTCTCTGAAAATGAAGTAATATTAATTGATAGATTCGTCCGAAATGGTGGAGGTCTTTTCATTGTTGGAAAACCTATAATTGAATTAGAAGATATTTCACCAGCTATTTCATACGATATAAATCAAACTTTTAAATCTACTTTCGCACTTACCAAACTAAGTGAACAATATAACACATTTTCTTCAATTGAGGAAAAAGAATTAACGAATATTCCTCCTGTTTCATATTATTATGTTAATCCAAAAGTAGAGGCAAAAATACTTGCGCAATTTAATAATGATGAGAGAAGTCCTGCAATATTATTTAAAAATATTGTGAATGGAAAGATCTTACATTTTGCCTTCTTAGATCTTTGGAAATGGCAGTTGTGGGATTCTAATAATACATATAATAATTTGATATATAACATTTTTTCTTGGATAGGACAAACAAGCTCTGATCGGTTTTATGCATCCATAGATAAGAATTCTTTCTACCTCGGTGAGGATATAAATATTAACCTGCTTGCATTTGACGAAACACTTTCCCCAATTACAGAGATGAATGCTGAAATATCTGTTACAAATTCTGAGGGTAAAATTATTTATCAAAGTTTTTTATTGAAAGAGAACAATAAACATTCAATAAAAATTTCTGATCTACAATCAGGAAAATATAATTTTGTAATCTCAGATAAAATATCTAATTTGCAAACAGAAGGTGAATTTATAATCTCACAAAATTCCCCCGAAAGTCGAGATAATGGGATAAATCTATCCTTGTTATCTTATATTTCAAATAAAACTAATGGCAAACTTATTGAAAATATGAGTGATCTTGAGATTCCTAAAGCAAAAAAAGAAATCATCAAATTAAAATTTGAGATCCCAATTTATAAAAAATGGTATCTTATTGCTCTCTTTTTATTCGCATTCTGTACGGAATTGTTTTTCAGAAAAAGATGGGGATTGTTATAATAAACAGCCTACAAGAATGTAGGCTGTTTATTATCTAATTGGTTACCAATTCTAATATTTTATCTTTATCGCGGATTGAAATCCAATCCCTTTAGCATAACGGAAGAAACCATGGTAAAAAGTTGTACCGATCATCCATTCAACTTTATTAAAATTTAAACCGGTTTTAAACTGAAAGTATACATTTTCGTCATAACCTAACCCTGTTTGAAGAGGAATTTTGCTAAACTGTGTACCAACAGCAGAATAAAATCCATCCAGATAAGCAAATTGATTATTAGTATAACGCATTATAACATCCAGTTTGTTGAAAAACTGATATTCTGCACCTACGCAAAAAGATGGATTAATTTTTAGTGTTTTGCTTTCTGCATGGATCGAATCATTCTCAATATTCTCATATTCAAATGCTTCATAACCTTCTTGAAGCCATAGGAGAGAATCAGTTACAACTTTTGAGTATTCTCCTCCTGCAAGATCTCCATATCGCAATTGAAGAAAAATATCATCCATACTTAAATAAAAGAATCCAGAGTAAAATGGAACCTTAAGACCAAATCCAAAACTTGGATTCAATTTTCCGCTATAATCTTTATCAGTATGTAGAAAACGCGTATAAATATCATAAAAAGTGCTGTCGGGTAAGGTAGCAAACTCCTGTCTGCTTTCAACTACTCCTGCATAAACCAAAGAGTAATTAAGATTGATTTTGCCGCCAACATATATGGGAAGATCACGTAAACCTGATAGAAATTTATTTTCTGTTTCGATAGGAAATAAATTGGGTATCATTCCCAAATTCAAAGCTTTAGGATAGGCATAATCTAAACTTGCTTTACAAAATGCAAAGGCTTTACTTCCCTCGCTGTTATGACTAACATAAACAACATCACTTTCATTACCATAAAATACAAGTTTGGTGTATATTTTATCCAATAATTCTACATCAAGTGTAACAATTGATTTTATTGAGAAATTCCAATTTTTTTTGCCAAAATCAACCAATGTTGTATTAAAATTTCCAGATAAATCAATATTGTCACTTGTTAACATTGTTTTCTCACTTTCTTTTAGCCTTCTTCCTTCTTGGAATAGGTTAATATCATCAAATTTTAAGAGAGAGTTATTTACATTAAATTCATAAGTAAGACCTGGGAATGTGATCTGTGAATAATTTCTGTTGGCTATGTTAGCTGGATTATCAGGAAAGAAATTGAAATTTGCAAACAATGAAAAACTCAACACTAAAATTGAAATCGTAATTATTATTCTTCTCATCATTCCCACCTTATTCCATCAATCCGCTACTGATTTCTATCTCAAGCTCTATTAAAGCTTGAAATTCGATCGAACCAGACAACGGAGTCCCTTCTTCTGAGAATAGTTGGATTTTAGGAATTACAAACACGGAATCTCCCCGGAAAAATTCCAAATTACGTTGTGTTATTTCTATTTCAACTTGTTCCATTTCAGGTCCGGCTGATTGTATAATATTTGGCACATTGATAATAGTGAACAAAGTTGTATCGGGATTTATTAGCTCTGTAAGATCATCCATTCTTTGTTGAGAAATTAAAATTTTGGCACCAGTATCAAATCCGAGTGTGTTAATGTAATTGAGAGTTAATTTTGCGTTTATAAAAGCATCTATTTCGGTTTGTCCAATATCTTCTGTGTCAATTTTTTCCACTCTGGGATAACCATCTCCATCTATCGGAATTACCCAACAGTCAGCCTCGATATCCAGCTGTGCTTCCATTATGATTTCTGTTTCAATCACATCACCTTGATTATATTCAATAATATTATCAGGGTCTCCAATAGTTGGATAAATCGAGTACCAAATGCTATCTGGTAATATGGAGATGAACTCATTGATGTTATAATCATCTGAAGATAACACAATAATTGAACCCCCTTCAGCAATCTCCAATATCGGAATTTCATCATTGAAATCAACTAATTGTTCTATATCTCCGTCACTATTAATAGCATTCAGATCAATAGTAAGAATTGCTGGGACAGTAGTATCAACAACAAATCGAATTTCACTGTATCCAACTATTGCAAACTCACCTGCAATATACGGATAGTCAATATCCATGATTTTATCTCCTGTAATCTCGTCTTGTTCCCTTGGATCTAATATTCCTTTAAAGTAGGCAAATTCAAGTTCATCTACAGTTGTTTGAATATCAAATACATCAGAAGAATTTATCTCTCGATAATCACCATTTGAATCAACCGTAAGAGCATTAATCGTAACCTTGAGGCTATCAAGTGAATTAATACCATCACCTAAAGATGCACCGCCAATATTAATGATTTCTGTAACATAAGAAGTTTGACCAGACCCACCGCTGGCAGGAATATTCATTGTATATGTGAAAGATTCTGCAGTTCCTGGCAAAGTTAAATCTTCAATATTCATTGTTGCTATTATATCCAGATCAATACCATTTTCTATATCAATTGTAATGTTATAATCATTATCCAAAAGTACTGTATTATAAATTGTAACGTCTTCATCCATGACTACATAAATTGTATCACTTACTGATTGTTCAGGAATCTGAGCTAATGCAAATTGTGCAATAGGATCAAAAATGGCAATATTAATATCCATCGTTGCATCTACATCTATTGTTGTAGCCTGACCGTTAGTTCCCCTGCTACCACCTGTTGTAAGAATCTTAATCTCATTAAACAGGGTTACTCCAGCAAGATTTTCATATTCAGTTATTATAATCGTACTATCAGGTGGAATATCTTCTGAAAATTCATGAATCATAATCACATTATCATCTACATCCAAAACATGAACTATCAATGGTTCTCCTGCATTAATATTTCCAATCCAGATCACTGTATTATTCGTTAAAGAGAACTGTATCTGTCCGGAAATAAATTGAATTTCTAAAAATTCATCAAATGGTTCTAAATTGTCTTTTAGAATATCCGGCATCGTAAAAGGTAAAATACCAGGTGCTGGGATATAGCCATTAACTAAGCTTGGATTAATTTCATTTAAAGGAATTTCCGTGTCAATTGGAGTTGGATCATCAATCTCAATGTTTCCAATACTCATGTTATCATTATCTTCTATTATATCTGTTGAAAAAACAAGATCACCAGTTTCATTCATTGTTTCGTAAAAACTAATTGAATCACCATTAACAATGAGTACAGAATCTTCTTCTGCTAATTGTATTGCCTCATACGTGTCATTTAGAATGTATAGCTGAAATTTTGAAGTCCAAGTAGGGATGCCCAAATTTTCGGGTATTGAACAACTAAATAAGAGTAGAATTAGAAATGTTAGAAAAATCAATTTTTTCATTTACCCTCCTTAAGTTAATTATAAAGCTAAGAACGAAAAACATATTTATCGGATTTGATTTTCCTCGTCCAGTAAAATTAATTATTCCTAAACCATTCAAAATATCTTTTAGGTTAAACAATAAAATAATATTAAATAAATAAAAAAATAGTGATTTCTGTTTGACATGATTTTATACATTTTCATTATTTTAATATGTAATATTTTCAAGGGGGTATAATGAAAAATAAATACTTATTTTTACTATTCATACTAATTACTATTCCAATATCAGCTGAATGGACAATTGTACAAACTTACTCAATACCTGAGGGAGCATCCGGATTAGCTTATGATGGCACATATCTTTATTGCGGTATTTATGGAGCAAATGGAGATGAAATCTACCAAATTGATCCTACTAATGGAAATTATCAACTTCAATTTACTGATCCAGTTTTGGAAGACACTTACGGATTAACTTACGATGGAACAAATCTCTGGCTAACAGATCATCGTAATGGAACATATGAACCTGCTGTTGCATACCAGTATGATATGAATGGAAACATTCTTTCCGAATTTGAACTCCCTGCCCATTATATGTCCGGAATTGCATATGACAACGGTGATTTCTGGGTAACTGCTTATTATGATCCCGATGGAGAAATCTATAAAGTAGATAATACAGGAACTATAATTCAACAATTCGCAGCACCTGACAATCAACCATGGGATCTCTGTTTGGAAAATGATAATCTCTGGATGGCTGATTACTGGGGAGATGCGCTGTATAAGATCGACCCTGTTACCGGCACACTATTAGAAACACATCCATCTGAAGGGGCTGATCCTGCAGGGATAGTATTCGACGGACAATATTTATGGTATTGTGACAATGGCAGCGGTGGTTTTGATTATCTTTACAAAGTTGATCTGAGTGGTACCGGAACACCGGCAATTTCTCTGGGCTGGGATGAATATGATTTTGGAAATACAACCATTGGTCAACCCGAATCTATTGAGCTTCCTATTACCAATGTTGGAACGGCTGATCTGGATATTAATAATCTCATTTTCACTTTGACTGATTTTTTTTCTGATGAAATACTTCCGATTACAATTATTCCTGGTTCCACTGAATATTTAACGATTATTTTTGATCCTACCGTTTGGGGACCTTATAACTGCACATTGTCAGTTGAATCAAATGATCCGGTCAATCCATCTGAGCTTGTAACCCTTACCGGATACGCTGTTACTGATGATCCCCAGATTGTAATTTCTCCTACAAATTTGAACTATGGATCTATACGGGTCGATGCATTGACTGGAAGATATCTTAACATTAGTAATCAAGGTTCCGGCAATTTAGAAATAACCCAATTTGAATTTGACAACACTCAATACATTTTGGATGAAACTGTCGAACTTCCACTAATAATTACACCTGCCAATGAAGTTGATGTCAGAATCTGGTTTAATCCACAATCTTTTGGAACCATAAACGCAACTTGCACGATCTACAGTAATGATCCTGTTGCACTTACAACCGATATCGCTCTTACTGGAACCGGTGATAACACTCAATATGCTATTGGTTCTATACTTTGGCAATACCAGATAAACACCGGATATGACAACAGTCCTAAAGCAATTACCCCAATAGAAGATATCAATGGTGATGAAGTTGGTGATGTCATTATTTGTTCTGAAGACAATTTTGTGCGCTGCTTCAACGGCAATGCATCCGTTACAGGTGATATTCTATGGGAAACAGAAATCTATTCCGGAAACATCTATAATCAAAACGCTCTGAAAATTATTGAAGATGTTGATTCGGACGGATATGATGATGTAATCGTTGGTACAACTGGCGGAGATAGAGCAGTGAGAGCTATTTCAGGGAAAACCGGACAACTGATCTGGACATTTAATACAAGTATTTACAGTGGTGATGGAGGTTGGGTTTATCAAGTAGATGTTTCCTATGATTATAATAATGACGGCATTCAAGATGTTCTGGCAGCAGCAGGTAGTGATGCTCAAAGAGTTATGTGTTTGGACGGTACAAACGGTAATGAGCTTTGGAATTTTTATCTAGCCGGTCCAAAATTCAGCTGTATCGGAATTTCCGACATTAATAATGATGGCGTTCCGGATGCGATCGGAGGTGGTTCCAATTCATACGAAACTGAGGGTAAAATCTGGGGAATCAGCGGAGCTAACGGTTCACAGCTCTGGGAATTCACAACTGGAGGAAGTTCAGTTTGGGCACTAGCAGAAGTTGATGATCTTTCCGGAAACGGAATCAATGATGTTGTTGTTGGAGATTTCGGTGGAAATTATTATGGAATTAATACATCGAATGGATCGATGGAATGGAGTGGTTCAATTGGAAGTGGATTGATCATTCGCTTTGAAAAACTAAACGATGTAAATGGAAATGGACATC
Source organism: Candidatus Cloacimonadota bacterium (assembly GCA_021157645.1). GTDB lineage: Bacteria > Cloacimonadota > Cloacimonadia > Cloacimonadales > TCS61 > Tenebribacter. Next base: position 16,340 of record JAGGWC010000207.1, read on the forward strand.
CCGATATTGCCATAGCCCGCAGCACACAAGATAATGCAATCGTGATTGATGGTAACACCGGTGCTAACATCTGGTTGCAGCCTGTGGCAGATCAACCATGGGTTGTAGATAAAATCGGTGACATCACAGGAGACGGAATCAATGATGTTGTCTGGGGAACATTATTCGGCAGTAACTTTGGTTATTTTATGGATGGCGCAACAGGCAATATACTTTCTCAAACTCCAGTTGGTTCAGCCTGTGATGCAATTGGTGGAATTCCAGACATTGCAGGTGATGGATCATGGGAAATGATTATGGGAGGCAGGAATGGAACTGTTACCTGCGCTTCCGGTGGAGAAACTGTAGATAACGGGATTTTAGAAGGTATGATTACTTTAAATGGTGGAACTGGAAGTGTAAATGCTACATCTGTTCAAATAGGAACCACAACCGTAACAGTTGACCCAACAGGATATTACACTGCTGAATTAATTCCAGGATTATATGATATAACATTTTCTTTACCTACCTATGAATCGGTAACAATCGAAGATGTAGAAATCATTTCAGAACAGATTACTACTCTAGATGTTGTTTTGAACTATTGTTTTGCTCCACAAAACCTTACATATACAATTGAATATAATGATATTGTCTTAGAATGGGATGAACCCCAAACTACAAGAGAAGTAACATCCTACAAAGTATATAGAGATGAAATTGAAATTGCTGAAATTAATGAACTTACATACACAGATGAAGACCTCATAGCAGCTATTTATGAATACTATGTAACAGCAATTTATTCTGATGGACAGGAATCTGAATCATCAAATGTAGTTACTATTGAATTAACAAACAGTGGAAATGGATTAATTCCATTAGTAACAAAATTACACGGAAATTATCCAAATCCATTCAACCCCAGTACATCCATACGATTTGATCTTGCTGGAGATTCAGATGTTACAATACAAATTTTCAACGTGAAAGGACAATTAATAAAAACGTTGATCAAAGAAAAAATATCTGCTGGAAAGCATTCAATAAAATGGGATGGTGATGATGATGATAATCGTTCGATAGCTTCAGGTATTTATTTTTATAAATTACAGGCTGATTTACAGTTATTTATAGGGAAGTGTATTTTACTAAAATAATCATTTAACTAAGCAAATAATTAGAGGTGGTTCATTTCCACCTCTTTTTTTTATTGACATTATATCTACATTATTTTCAATACATTAGTAAATTAAATAGTATTAAGGAAAATGAATGAATAAAAATGAACTAATTGACTGGCTTTTTGATAACGGAGATGCGGTAATTCGATATCGCACAGCAACAGAACTTACTAATGATAAGTCTGAGTATAATATTTCTTCTTTAAGAACTGAATTAATGAAAACACCAAAAGCTCATTATTGGATGAAGTGCTTAAAAGATAAGCGAAGGTTAAATTATATACATGGAAGCTATGATTATTGCTTCGAAAATGCCATGGGTAAACTTATCTTCATGGGCATCAAAGCTGGATTTAATAAATTGGAAGATTCATCAAAATCATATGTGAAATGGTTAAAAGAAAGTATTGAAACAGAATCAGAAGAACCAATTGAGAATCCTATTGATTTCTTCTATGAAAATCTTATTGCTTCATTTTTATCTGCTTCGGGATTTAAAGATATTGAACCCGTCAGCACATTTGTCCGAGAACGGATCAATATGATCTACAATTTTACTAAAGATAATAATTTTTCAATTTTCGCCGATAAAGCTAATTATAAGGGAATTTCTAATGCTTTCGATGATCATCCACTTATTGATCCTGAATTATATCTTGATGGAAAATTCAAACTACCATGGATACATGATCTTCTTACATTCTCCGCATTTTATGACGAATTTCCTGATAAGATCGATCAAATTATTTCCTATATTTTAAATGACAAATATCAAAAATTCCCAGACGGTTATGGAATAGTTATGGCAGGAGTAAAACGGTATACTGTGTTGGGTTGGAATGTTTGGCTACCTGGTTTTTCCAATTTTGATCTTAATGAATTTCAGAAACAGAATATTATAACTCGTATGATCCTTATGAGACCTTTTAAAGTTGCTCGAGAAAGTGAATGGTATAAAAATTGTATACAACATCTAGAGCAATTCAAGCAAAAAAATGGGACATATCTTTTCCCAAAAGAATATCTTAAGGAGAAAAATAACTCCTATTTTATCACTGGTTATCATATGGGTCTCGGTGAAAATAGGAAATCAAAAAATGGACTTGCTTTAGAATCTTCATTCTGGATGTTAAAGCTTACCGATAAACAATAACTCACATTGCTTTTCGTTAGAATATTAAAAAAAGAGATGCATTATTTGCATCTCTTTTTTGTTTTGCAGATTCAAAAATATTCTTATCTGAATATGAATTCTTTTCCATTGAAATCAATCTGGATCTTTTTATCAGGTGGAATATTCCCTTCTAAAAGTTGAACAGCCAGTTTGTTTTCTATCTCCTTTTGGATCACACGTTTAAGAGGTCTTGCCCCAAATTGAGGATCAAACCCAAGCTCAGCCAATTCCGAAACAGCTGACTCACTAAAATCAATTTTAATGTTCCTGCTATTTAAACGCATTTTGAGAAGTTCAAGTTGTAACACAATGATATTTTTTATCTGCTCTTTTGTGAGACGGTGAAAAATAATAATATCATCCAACCTGTTTAAGAATTCAGGACGGAAATATTGTTTTAAATGTTCTTTCAACTGGATTTTTACATCATCCTCAGTTTTATCACCCATTTCAGAAATAAGCTGTGATGCAATATTTGAAGTCATGATGATAACTGTATTTTTAAAATCTACTGTTCTACCTTTTCCATCAGTCATTCTACCATCATCAAGAATCTGTAAAAGCACATTAAAAATATCGCGGTGAGCTTTCTCGATCTCATCCAATAAAATTATACTGTAAGGTTTTCTTCGCACAGCTTCAGTTAAATATCCACCCTGCTCATAACCTACATATCCAGGGGGAGCACCGATCAATCTGGCAACCGAGTGCTTTTCCATAAATTCACTCATATCAATACGGATTATAGCTTTTCCCGTATCGAAAAGATATTCTGCCAGAGCTTTTGCCAACTCTGTTTTCCCTACTCCGGTTGGACCCATAAAGAGGAAAGAGCCAATAGGTTTTTCACTATCGGAAAGCCCGCTTCTTGATCTTCTTATTGCATTTGAGACTGCCTTGATACCTTCCATCTGGCCAATGACTCTTTTCGATAATATGTCTTCCATCTTAATAAGTTTTTGCATTTCACTCTTCATAAGTTTTGAAACAGGAATGCCTGTCCATTTTGAAACAACTTCTGCGATCATCTCTTCATCGATCTGCTCTTTTAGCATTTGACTATTTTTAGGAATTTCATGTAATTTATTCTTTAATTCTTGTAATTTATTTTGCATTTCAACCAGGTGTCCATACTTTAATTCGGAAACTTTGGCAAGATCACCTTTCCTTTCTGATATTTCTATCTGAGCTTTTATCTCATCGATTTTTTCTGAAGTTTTACTAATATTTTTAAGTAAATTCTTCTCGAATTCCCAGCGCAATAGAAGTTCTTTCTGTTTATCTTTTATATTGGCAGTATCTTCTGATATTTTACTCAATCTCTCTTTTGAAATTTTGTTCTTTTCCTTTCGTAAAGATATTTTTTCAATTTCAAGCTGCTTAAGTCTTCTACCTGCAATTTCCAATTCTTCCGGCATTGAGTCAATTTCCATTCTTAAACTTGCACAAGCTTCATCTATCAGATCAATTGCTTTATCCGGAAGAAATCTATCTGTAATGTACCGTTCGGAAAGTACTGCAGCAGAGACCAATGCATTATCCTGAATTTGAACACCATGATGCACTTCATATTTTTCTTTAATCCCGCGCAGTATTGAAATCGTATCTTTAATATCAGGTTCTTCGATCAAGACCGGTTGGAATCTTCTCTCTAAAGCAGCATCTTTTTCTATATACTTTCTGTATTCATCTAAAGTAGTGGCTCCTATACAATGAAGTGAGCCGCGTGCTAAAGCTGGTTTAAGCATATTGGATGCATCCACAGATCCTTCAGCAGCACCCGCACCAACAACGGTGTGGATCTCATCAATAAAAAGTATTACATTTCCTGCTGCTTTTTCAACTTCTTTTAGTACAGCTTTAAGTCTTTCCTCGAATTCCCCACGAAATTTTGCTCCGGCAATTAATGATCCCATATCAAGTTCTAATACATCTTTTCCTTTAAGGTTTTCAGGAACATCCAAATCAACTACCCTACGAGCCAAACCTTCGACAATTGCAGTTTTTCCAACTCCGGGTTCTCCTATAAGAACCGGATTATTCTTTCTTCTGCGTGATAATGTCTGTATGGTTCTACGTATCTCATCATCTCTACCAATAACGGGATCTAACTCACCCAAACGAGCCAGTTTTGTAAGATTTCTGGTATATTTTTCCAACGCTTGATATTTTGTTTCAGGATTCTGATCTGTTACTTTTTGATTACCGCGAATTTCTTTCATGGCTTTTAATATATTAGATCGTGTAATTCCTAGATCATTAATCTCTTTTGTCAGTTTTCCTTTTGTAAAGATAGCCAGCAGCAAGTGTTCTATACTAATATATTCATCCTGTAAATTAGTAACTTCTTTTTCCGATTGATTAAATATATCATTTACTTCTTTAGATAAGGTAGATTGAAAAACTCCACTAATTTTTGGTTGTGTATCCAAATATTTTTTTAAAGATTGAATCACAAAATCTACATTGATTTCCATTTTTTTTAGCAATGATACAGAAAAACTTTCTTGTTGTTCAATCATTGCAAGTAACAGATGAGCAGTTATTATCTCCTGATGACCATACTCTTCAGCCAATTGTCTGGCTCTCTCTATAACTTCTTGAGATTTTATTGTTAACCTGTTATAATTCATATTATTCTCCTCCAAATATTTTTTGAAATTGTATCATCAACAATTTCTTAAAAATCAAATTACACCTATAATTTAATAAAGAAAAATGAAATGCCAAAATCTTTTTAGCGCTCTTTCCATAAGACTGCTAATTTTTTATTTGACATCCACTTTTTTTTGCTTATTATATTTGTGTGAACGTTAAAAAAAAAGAATTAAAGGAGGTTATTATGAGATACGTTCCAATTAAAAGAAGAGGAGATTATTATCCAATGATGTCAGCTTTTGATAAATTCTTTGATAATTTCTTTGAAGATGACAAAGCTGATGAAAATGTAAGAACAATGGCTATCGATTTGGTAGAGAATGAAAAAAATTATCAGATCAAAGCTGATCTTCCTGGAATCGACAAGAAAGATGTTAACATTTCAATTGATAGCAATAATCTTGTTATCGAAGCAAACCGGGAAGAAGTTAAAGAAGAGAAAAAAGATTCTTACTATCGCTGTGAAAGATACAGTGGTAATTACAAAAGATCAATTGCCTTAACCGAACAATGCGACGTTAAATCGATTAACGCAGAATTCAAAAATGGTGTTCTTACTATAACGATTCCGAAAACTGAACCGGAACCAGCCAAGAAAATCGAGATTAAGTAAACTCACTTATGGAAAAAGGTCGTGGAATTCACGACCTTTTTTTTATTTTTTGTAACTATTCATTTTTTTTTCGTTAATAATTATAAAAAAGTAAGGAGTTAAAATGAAAAACAAAATTGTATTAATACCCCTGATAATACTTATTTTATCATTAAATTTATTTGCTCAACCACCAGTTGTTAATAAAGGGAAAAGTCCATTTGTACAAGTAGTAAAAGACATTCGGGAATCCGTTGTCAACATAACTGTTAAGTATGAAATGAAATATGGTGGATTTAATTCTCAGCTTCCGTTTAATGATGACTTCTTCAAATTCTTTTTCCCCGATCCATATGGCAATCGTGAACAGCAAAGCAGAAAATCAGTAGCAATGGGAAGTGGTTTTATTTTTAAGAGGAATAATAAAGATGTATATATTTTAACTAATAATCATGTTGTAGAAAGAGGAAAAGAAGGTGAAATAATAGTTACTCTTGCCGACAAAGCCAAATATAAAGCAGAGATAGTAGGGCTTGATTCTGAAACGGATCTGGCAGTAATTAAAATTGAAGTAGAAAACAATGAAAATACTGTTATTGCACCACTTGGAGATTCTGATGAAATGGAAATCGCAGATTGGGTAATGGCAATTGGCAATCCTTTTGGTCAATTAGGTTTAGAAAGAACCGTTACAGTCGGTGTAATTTCTGCAACCGGAAGAGCAAATTTGAAATTTGGAAAAGATTCACCCATATATCAAGATTATATTCAGACAGATGCAGCAATTAATCCGGGTAATAGTGGAGGTCCACTTGTAAATTTACATGGAGAAGTAATCGGAGTCAATGCTGCGATAACAAGTACAAGTGGAGGAAATGTAGGAATTGGCTTTGCTATCCCTGCTAATATCGCAAAAAAAGTTTCCCATGATCTAATCGAACATGGTGAAGTTCGCAGAGCATATATGGGAATTTTACCACAGGATATTACTGCCGAAATTCAAGCTAGTTTTGATCTGGATAAAATCAAGGGCGTATTAGTTGCAAAAGTAGAAGAGAATACATCCGCTAAAAAAGCCGGTTTAAAGAGAGGTGATGTAATCATTCAATTTGATGGGAAGGAAATTCCAAATATGGCAAAATTCCGTCTCATTGTTGCTAATAGTGAAATAGATAAGAATTTACCTATTATTGTAATCCGCGATAAAAAAGAGAAATCTCTCTTAATCAAATTAACGGAAAGACCGGACAAAATAGCTGACGATAAAAATAAAATAAAGGAAGATAAATCAGATGACATTGGCTTGGAAATAGATAATCTGAATAGTGAATTTGCTCGAAGATATAAGGTAGATGAAAAATCAGGTGTGATTATCACAAGAATTTACCAAAACTCACCAGCTGCAGAAAGTGGTTTAAGTGTTGGAGATATTATCATTGAGGTCAACAGAAAATCAATTCATGATGTTGATGATTTCAATAAATTCACAAAAAATAATCAGTATGATTCTTTACTGCTTTATGTAAAAATAAAATCAGGTGCTTATTTATATGTACCGATAAAGTTGAAATGAGTAATCTTCATTTTATAATTACCAATAATACAAAAGGCTTCCGAAAAACGGAAGCCTTGATTATGGCTCCTGAAGAGGGATTTGAACCCCCGACCTAGTGGTTAACAGCCACCCGCTCTACCGCTGAGCTATTCAGGATTAATTCTAACAATGGGAGACTTTTTAAATCCGTCTCTTTTTGTGTCAATATTATTTTCTTGAAAAATTAGTATCAATAATTCATAATTTTTAGTTTTAATGGTTGTTTTTTGCTGTTGAAGTGTAGTTTAATATTTATCTTTTATGATGATCTAATTCATTAAGTCTGTATCATTAAAAGACGCTTGACAGATTATTTTTATTTTTATTTTTGCATAATTGGAATTAATTATTTATTAAGGAGTTGATAAAATGATTCGTATACAAAATCTAACAAAAGATTACGGCTTGGTACGTGCAGTTGATCACGTTAATTTTGAGATCAATGAAGGTGAAATTCTCGGATTCTTAGGTCCAAATGGAGCAGGGAAAACTACAACACTCAGAATGATAACCTGTTTCCTCTCACCCACTTCTGGTAGTATTGAAATTGAAAATATGAATATCAAAAATAAACAATTAGAGATAAAAAGACTTATAGGTTACCTTCCTGAACATAATCCACTTTATGTTGATATGACAGTTTACGACTATCTCAAATTTATCGCTGATATTAGAAAGATTCCAAATTTTGGACACCGTATTAAAGAAGTTATTAAGCAATGCGGATTAAATGGTGTTGTTCATAAATCCATAAACACTCTTTCCAAGGGTTACAAACAACGTGTTGGTTTTGCTCAAGCCATTCTTCACGATCCAAAAATACTAATTTTAGATGAGCCAACCAGCGGATTAGATCCGAATCAAATCGTTGAGATCCGCGAATTGATAAAAGAATTAGGTAAGAAAAAAACCCTGATAATTTCCAGCCATATCCTGCAGGAAGTACAGGCAGTTTGTGATCGAATCGTTATCATAAATGAAGGTAAAATAGTTGCAGATGGTTCAACTGAAGAACTGCAATCTGCTTTCAATAATAAAACAAAACTAAAGCTTGAACTTATTGCAAATAAAGATGAAATTACAGCGATTGTAGATAACATAAAAGAAATTGCGCTCCTATCCATTTCACCGCTCAAGGAAAAAACATTTAGTGTTGAGATCGAATTTGATTCAACGAATGATAAAAGAGCAGAAATATTTAATTTTATTAAATCAAAAGAATGGACACTATTGGAAATGTATCGTGAAAATGTTAGTTTGGAAGCTGTGTTCCGCAATCTTACTATTGAAGGAGGAAAAAGATGAATTTAGCAATTACAATAACAAAAAAGGAAATTAAAAGCTATTTTAGTTCACCTTCTGCTTATATAGTTTTAGTAATTTTTCTTCTACTTAGTGGTTGGTTCTTTGCTAGTCCATTATTTATTAATAATCAAGCAAACTTACGTACCTTATTCGGGATAATTCCTCTCTTGTATTTGTTTTTTATCCCTGCTATAACTATGGGACTTATCTCTCGTGAAAAGAATAATGGTACAATGGAACTCCTTGCAACTCTTCCAATTAAAAATAGCCAAATAATAATGGGAAAATTCTGGGCTTCTATCATCCTCATCGGAGTTGGTTTATTATTAACCTTAATACATTTTATTACAATTATGATGCTTGGAACTAACATTGATTTTGGAGCAATATTCTGCGGTTATATAGGTTTGTTATTCATGGGTGCAGTTTATAGTTCTATTGGGATTTTTGCATCCAGCATAACCAGCAATCAAATAGTTTCGCTAATAATAAGTTTCTTCATAATTTTCTTCTTCTTTATAATAAGGTTCTTTCTCTTCTTCGTTCCTGATTTCATGGTAGGAATTTTTCAATTTATAAGTATTGATTACCATTTTTCAAATATTTCTCGGGGAGTTATCGATACCAGAAATATTATATATTTTGTCAGTTTAATCGTGCTATTTCTTAAACTTGCACAAATATCTTTAGAAAACCGGAATTGGAAATAGGAGGTTTATCATGAAAAAGAAAATAACAATTGATCTAATAATTCTTATCGCAATTCTCATTTTTGTTAATCTCATCTCAATATCTATCTTTAAACGTTTTGACCTTTCACGGGGAAAAATATATTCGCTTTCAAGTTCCAGTAAAACTACTGTAAAGAATTTGGAAGACAGACTGATTATAAAAGCATATTTTTCTAAGAATATGCCGGGGGAATATGCTGATTCACGTCGTTTCGTTCAGGATATACTTTCCGAATATCAAGCATATTCAAAAGGCAATCTGAAATTTGAATTTCTTGATCCGGCTGATGAGCAGGAGTTAAAAAAAGAAGCTCAACAAAATGGAATAATGCCTGTTTCCATGCGTGTTGTTGAGAATGATAAATTGGAAATACGGGAAGTTTATATGGGTCTTGTATTTTCGTATCAAGACAAGATCGAAATTCTACCAATGATAAAAAACACTCAAGGCTTAGAATATGATATAACCAGTAAGATCAAGAAGATCACTGCAAATGGACTTAAAAAGATCGCCTTTTTCGACACTGGAAACAATAAATTTGAAACCATCAGGCAATTCCTTTCTGAAAGTTATGAAATCTCTGAAATCGATCTCACTAAACCTGTAGAGAACAATGTTGACGCACTAATCATTTCTGGAATTGAAGACTCTCTTGAGATATCTCAACTTGTTAATATTGATCAATATCTGATGCAAGATGGCAATATCATTCTTTTCCAGGATAAGATTGTTACCGATATTCAGCAAATGTCTGCAACACCAATAAATTCCAATCTTTTCCGACTTCTCAGTGCTTATGGAATTACAATTAAACCAAACTTAGTGATCGATGCTCAATGTGGTCAAGTTACAGTTCAACAACAACGTGGAATGTTCCGTATGCAAACTCCAGTTAACTATCCATTTTTTCCAGTAATCAATAATGTTAATAAAGAAAATATTATAGTTAAGAATCTTGATTATATGCAGCTAATTTTTGCATCGGAAATTGATACTACAAACATTGGTGGAGATATTTATTTTGAACCTTTGCTTTATACTTCAGCAAATAGTGGCGAAATTACAATGCCACAACTTAATATTTCGTATCAACCATACATGAATATTGACCTAAATAAAATGCTGAAAGATAAACCAAAAGTTGTTGCGGGAATTTATAGTGGAAAATTTGTAAGCAATTTCATAAATCATACAAAAGAAGAAAATGCTGTTGGAAGTACAGAGAGCGGCAAAATCTTGCTCGTTTCAGATTCCGACTTTATCAAAGAAGGTGCTGGAGCCGGAGTACAGGGGAATAGAGATTTTGTATTAAATGCAGTTGATTACATGGTTTCCGATGGAACCCTCATTGAGATAAGATCTAGAGAGACACAATTCACTCCATTAAAAGAAGTTAAATCAGGGACAAGAAAATTTGTAAGATGGGTCAATATCCTTTTCTCATCTCTTTTACTGATTTTATTTGGAATTTTACATTACAGGAAAGAACTAAAACGAAGAAAACATATAGGAGAGCTTTATGAGTAAAAAACAGATAATCTACATTACTATCCTAATTGCTTTAGTAATTGTATTCTTAATCACAAAGATAAATAATAATGTGGAAAAACGTATTAATTTTTTCCAAGCTGATTCTGCTAAGATCAGAACAATTGAAATATCTAATATTAAAGATACGTTAAGATTTTCTAAGAAAAATGATGAATGGATATTGATTTATCCATTCGAGAATCCAATTAATACATTTCAGATGAAGAAAATATTTACAGAAGTTTTACCAGTGAAGACTTCTAACTTGCCAATTTCTGAAAGTGAAAGTTCATTCGATACTTATAAAGTAACTAACAGTCAGGGGACGTGTATAAGATTCTTTGATGAGAATGACAATGTACTCGATGAAGCAATTATTGGGAAAAGTTCATCTTCTAAAACAACTCCTGCAAGAAGACCCAATGAGAATAAAATCTATAAATTAGAAGATAATATCAATTATATCATCACAGCTGAATCAGATAACTGGAGAGAAAAAACAATTCTGGAAATTGAGAAGAATAACATTTCTAAGATTTCAGTTATTTGTGATATAAATGCTTATGAGATAGCACCTTCTGATTCTTTCTGGTATTATACGGATGGTAAAAGCAGTCTGGGAGTAGACATTAATAATAAAACACTTCAAGATATCATTTCTTCCATTTCAAAGCTTACTGTTAATGGCTTCGTTGATAACAATTATGAAGATTATAAAGAAAAACTTTCTTCTCCAAATCTGGAGATTGGAATTGAATTGTTCGATGGTTCATCACATTATATTAGAATTGCATTGGATAAAGATTCTAAATATGTTTTGCAATTTGATACCGAAGAAAGTCATATGTACTTAGTCTATAATAATTGGGTAGAGAAATTTATAAAAGAAGCAATTGATTTCAAATAATATTATTAACTTAAACTAATTATAAATTGTAAAAAGCTCGTTCATATGAACGAGCTTTTTACAATTTATAATTAGTTTAAGTTAATAATATTATTTGAAATCAA
>JAGGWC010000150.1 GCA_021157645.1 Candidatus Cloacimonadota bacterium
CCATCACCAACTGCCAGAATAGAGCCATCTTCTAACATATCAACTGGATAACCAAAATCAAGATCACTAACAACATGTTCCCAAAGTGGGACAGATGAATCATGAAATAACGAGACCCTCTCATTATTCAAGTACCATTGTAAAAACGAATTATTTAAAGTTGGAGATACGCGGATTTCACCGGCGATTGCTGTCGGATCAGATGTTTGCCACAAAGTTGAAACTCTGCTGTCACGGCTGGTGATAGTGGATTTCTCAATCTCTAAATTAATTTGATCTGTCAGTTCAAATTTCGTTTCAATTCCTTCATTCTCTTTTGTGAATGTTTGTTGCCAAACATTGGCAGTAATAAATTGTGCAAAAAACATTAAAACAAATACAACTAATATTGACTTTTTCATAAACTCTCCTCCATCTTTTTATTTTTTACCCATCCTCATCTAAATTTTTCTTCGTGGATACCTTATTTTCTTGTTTTAAAACCAAATAAGAAAATGCAAATAATTCAAAATTCTGTCAAATAAAAAGCTATTATATAATTTTCACAATAAGAAAAAACATTGAGTATTAAAAATAATTTGACAAAATATGACCGTTGGTCACTTGGTGACTTGAGGTTTTTGCATGGGTGTAACTGAGAGAAAAGAGAGAGAAAAAGAATTACGTAGCGAGAGTATTATCGATGCTGCTGAACGAATCTTTTTCAATAAGGGTTTTAAACATGCTACAATGAATGATGTAGCTAAAGAAGCCGAACTTTCCAAAGGTGCACTCTACCTCTATTTTCATAGTAAAAATGAACTTTGTATGGCAATCTTGCAGCGTAGTCTTCTTATCCTAAGAAATATATTTGAATTATTAAAGGAAGACAAAACTCTTACTGGAATTGAAAGATTTCAAAAATTAGCAAAGCTGTTCATTACCTTTGCCAAAGAACACCCCAATCATTATGACTCACTTCTTTCTTACCGAGAACATAGAGAAAATTGTCCTGCAACAGGAGAAATAATTAAAGGTACGGTTAGAGAAAATAAAAACATAAATAAGATAATATCTGATCTTATCAAAATGGGACAAACAGATAAAACCATTAAGGAAGATATTGATGCGGATAAATTATCTTTGGCACTTTGGGGAAATTTTACGGGGATAATGCCAAGCAGTATTTTAAGCAATAGAGCAACTTTAAATTTCGACCCAGAAAAAATTATAGAATATCATTTTGAACTTTTAATAAATGCAATAAAAACTTAAAGGAGCTAAAAATAATGAAAAAAGGTTTTTTATTTTTTATCTCACTGCTAATCGTATGGATTCTTTTAGCCGGAACAGATTGGCAGGAAATAATTATTGGAGCTATTATATCGTTGTTACTCACAATTATCTTTTTTTCAAAAGCAACGATATTCTCTGAATTTAATCTAAATCCCAAAGCAATTTTCTACTTTTTAATCTACATAATTATTTTTATATGGGAACTCATTAAATCTAATATCGATGTTGCCATTAGGGTTATTCAGCCTACAATACCGATAAATCCCGGTATTGTAAAAGTGAAAACTAAATTAAAATCTCGGTTAGGACGAATAATTCTAGCAAATTCCATCACGCTTACACCAGGAACTTTAACTGTAGAAACAAATGGAGAAGATTATTATATTCACTGGATCGATGTTACCTCAGGTGATATTGAAGGAGCAACTAAAAAGATAGTTAGTAAATTTGAAAAATATTTGGGGGTGATCTTTGGATAAAAACATAATTCATATAAATTCATCTTGTCTTTCTGAGGTCTCTTTTAGCTTTACAAACGAAGAATCTAATGGAATTTCACTCAGCTTTACATCTACTCATTCTTTGAAATTCTTCCCAAGAACAACGTGCAAGAAACGTCAGAATGACAACAATGTTTTTTGTATTCTGGAGGTAAACAATGGCTGATCTTATTTATAATATAGCTGCTATCATAGCCCTCATTGGTATGATGCTTTCTTTTGTAAGATTGATTATAGGACATACAATTGCAGATAGAGCTGTGGCTTTAGATGGAATGACGATCATATCAATCTCACTTATCGTTTTTATTGCCTACTATTCTAACCGTATTATTTATCTTGATGTGGCAATTGTTTACGGGTTGATCAGTTTTGTTGGCATTGTAGCTATTGCTCGTTATCTAGAAAGGGGGATATAATGGAAATATTCGGTGCGTTAATTACTTTGATTGGTTCCATTTTTCTCTTATTGGGAGGACTTGGAATTTTGCGGATGCCGGATGTATATAATAGAATGCAGACTGGAACAAAAGCTACAACACTTGGCTCCATTTTATTTCTGGCTGGTATTTCTGTTGGTCATTTAGAATGTGGTTGCTTTGGAAAAATAATAATAATAATTTTATTCGTAATATTTACTAATCCAATCTCGTCAAATACATTAGCCCGAGCTGCTCATTATGCCGGAGTTAAGCTAACAGAACGTTCAGTGAAAGATGACCTGAAAGAAGATAATCTTGAAAACAAAGGAGAAAAAAAATGATCTCCATAATAATTATAGTTCTCGGAATAATAATGATCATGGCTGCTTTTCTGGCTATTCATCTCAAAAATTTGCTTTCTGCCATCATTAGTGCAGGTGTAATCAGCCTGCTGGCAAGCGTGATCTACCTTCTACTCGCTGCACCTGATGTGGCAATGACGGAAGCAGCAATTGGTTCTGGACTCACAACTATTATCTTTATATTCACACTGAAAAAGATAAAAAAGGGAGATCTGGATGATTAAGAGAATATTTATTTTACTCGCACTTGTGGGTTTAGTGTTAATGTTTCTTCCATTCTTAAGAGATTTTGATTTTCATAATGAACTCAGTGACTTATCTTCACAATATGTTGAAGGATCGATAAATGATTTGAATACGCAAAATGTTGTGACATCAGTTATAGTAACATATCGTGGGTTAGACACACTGGGTGAAGTAACAGTTTTGTTTTTGGCAACAGCAGGAGTTGGATTTTTATTAAGAAAGAAAAAGGCAAGTTTAAAAACTCGTAGATCATCAGAATTATTGCAGACGGCATCACAGTTTTTATTTGTTTTGATAATCCTAACCGGAATTTTCATCTTTACTCACGGTCATTTAACTCCTGGCGGAGGTTTTCAGGGAGGAGTACTTATAACAACTGCATTCCTTTTGTTGATTCTGGCAGATGTGAATTTGAAATTCAATTATTCAATCCTGCATCTCGTAGAATCTTTTTCAGGTGC
>JAGGWC010000030.1 GCA_021157645.1 Candidatus Cloacimonadota bacterium
ACTGATGGTTATGGTTATATAGACCCTAATACTATTTCTGCACGAGATTTAATAGATAGAAATCCTGCAAATGTAGCTGCTGGAAGAACTTATTCTTTTGGCTTGACTTATATATGGTAATATAAAAATAAATAAAAATAATTTGGAGGATATAATAATGAGGAAAAGACTTTTAGTTATATTTATGGTTTTAGCATTTGCTAATTTCATGTTTACTGCAATTGCCTTTGCGCAAGAAGAGATTGCTGATGAACAAGTTGCAATTGAAGAAGTTACTGATGAACAAGTTGTAACCGAGGATGTTGTTGAAGATGTTCCGTTTGAGGAAACTTCACAATCTGGAGGGCTTGAAATGTTTGCCCGTAAGATTGTTGGTAGTGGATTGGTTGATATATTCATTCAAGGTGGATTTGTAATGTATCCGGTACTTCTTCTTTTAATTTGGGGTATCGCAACTATTATTTGGAAGATCATCTCTCTCAATTATGCAAAGATCAATCTTAATGATTTTCTCGGTAAAGTGATTCCGCTGGTAGAAAGCAAAAAATATGATGAAGCTCTTAAACTTTGCGAAGAGACAAAAGGACCTGTTGCTGCAATCATGCATAACGGTCTACTAAAAGTAGATAATGGAATCGAAGCTGTAGAAAAAGCTATTGAAAATGCCGGTGTCATCGAGATGGCATTCTTAGAAAAAGGTTTTATTCCGCTTTCCACAACAATTAATCTTGCACCTATGTTCGGTTTCTTTGGAACAATTGTTGGTATGATCCGTGCATTTGGTGATATAGCTGCTGCCGGTGAAGTTGAACCTACTATTGTTGCTACAGGTATCCAAATTGCTCTTATCACAACTGCGGCTGGTTTGGCTGTTGCTATTCCAATGCAGTTCTTTAATAACATGTTCCTTGGCATGGTAGATGGTCTCGTGATGGATATGCAAAGAGGATCAGAAAAAATGATCGAAACTCTTGTAGAAAATAAATAGGAGGCAATTGTGTTCCGCAGAAAAAGAAAAGATTTGGGTGGTATTCCCACTGCATCAATGTCTGATGTAGCTTTTCTGCTGCTTGTCTTCTTTCTATCAACTACAAAATTTGATATAAAAAAAGGCTTGGGGATAGTTTTACCGGCTGCATCTGACAATGCTACGAAGAAAGTTAAATTAAAAAATGAAAACCTTACCAAGATCTGGATAGATAAGGATGGAATCGTTACTCTTAAATCCGGTGAGAATGAGCAGGTCGTTCCAATGAATGATTTGCAGAAAATGGTTAATCAGATTATTAAAGATAATCCTGATATGGTGATATCCCTGAAAACAGATAGAAAAAGTAAATACCAGTATATGGTGAAGGTTTTAGATAAACTTCAAGCTGCTGGTGCAGAAAAAATATCTTTATCAACGAATTAGGAAGGTATTATGGCTAATATTAAAAAAAGCGCAAGACCGGAAACGGCAATACCAACTGCATCTATGTCAGATATAGCTTTCCTACTTCTATTATTCTTCATGGTTTCCACAGTGTTTGTTAGAGAAAAAGGAATACCTGTGAGAATGCCGAAAGCTGCAAGTATTGAAAAAATACCCCGTAATCATTCGGCTACAATATATGTAAATAAAAGTGGCTTGATCTCGATTGATGATTTTGTTGTTTCCATACCTGATGTTAAGTACGTTATGCAAAAGAAATTAGCAGAAGACTTTAATGTACTAACTTGCTTCAGAACAGACAAAGATACTAGCTATGGTATTATGTCTGATATTCTGAATCAATTACGTGAAGCACAAACTTTGCGTGTTTATTTTGAAGCAAAGTTAAAAAGGTAGGTGAAATATGAGTAAGCAAACAGTTGATTGGAAAGACATTGCAGGAAGCTATTATGATAAATCGGTAAGCTTAGCTATTCTGATTATATTATTTACATTTCTTGTTTCCCCTAAGGTTGAAGTAAAACCGTATAGCAGAAATATCAACATTACCGAAGCAATTGATATTCCGCCTGAGATCAAAGAAAAAATTAAACCACCTGAAGAAACTATTAAACCTGTGGTTGAGATTATAATAGAAGACGATCTTGATAGTGACGATGATGACGATATTGAAATCATTGATACAATTGAAAAAACAGTTTTAGATGAATTAGTTGAAATTCAGGAAAAAATTCTGGGTAAAACTTCAAAATTTGCTATCTATGAAGATGAACCTTTTGCCATTAGAAGAGCTCCATTGGAATATCCGGTTTTTGCTAAAAATGCAGGTATAGAAGGTGATGTAGTACTGCAAGTAGAAGTATTCACCGATGGTTCCGTAGGAGCAATTGAAATAATAAAATCATTAATGTCAGGTCCCGGCGGATTAGATGAGGCTGCTATAAAGTCTGTTAAACAATGGGAATTCTCACCTGCTAAAAGTGGTGGGAAACCTGTAGCTTGCTGGGTTACTTTCTCGGTTGGTTTTTCTTTAAATTAAAAATCTGGAGGATTTTGAATGAATATTAATAAACTAAGAGTATTAATAATCCTTATGCTCTTTATCGTGTTTACGGCAAGCGCCTTTGCCAGAACCTACACAGAATCTGTGGCAGATAAGAAATTTGATGCTTCAGAAGTACATAACCTTGGGAATATATGGCTAAGAGTTAGTAATTACGGTTTCTTTGGTTCAGGAGGAGAGCAGTGGCCATCTCTTGAATATCCTGGAGGTTCATCTGTTGACTATTTATTTTATGGTGGATTGTGGTTTGGTGCTAAAAAAGTTAGAAGAGATCATTTGGGCAGAGAGTATTATTGGCTTAATTACCCACCAGAAGAGGATGATGATTGTGTGCTTGAAAGTGATTCTCTATGGAATGAAAGTTTACATATTGTAGTTGATACTTTGACCAGTATAGGTATTGATGGATATTATAGTATAAATGAACTTTTACCTGCTTATAATCCATTGGAGGCTTCATATCTTGGAACAACATACACAGCTCATAATTATCAAGATAGATCGGTATCTGCTTCAATTAGAGAGCAAAGAAAGGGAGTAGATGATGATAATGACGGCTTAATTGACGAAGATCCTACAGGGTATGCTTTTCCATTTAGAGTTGGAGATGAACTACCTGACGTCTTTCAGGTATATGGGGGTGATTGGTTACACTATTCTGAAGGATCATATGGAACTGATATTATTACAGATGAAGATAATCAATCTATCTGGTACCCTCTTGGATTTGTTGATTTAAGTGATGACACAAACGAATTTTATAATTTCGCTGAACCAAATGATGATGATGGCGATGGAATAGTTGATGAAGATGGATACCCGGTTTCGGAACAAGATTTTATTTCCTACTATTTTGATTATAGCCCTTTTGAAAATGGTAACCCAGATCAGGATCGAGACTATGGTGCAAGCTCTAGCACGAATAATCATGTGCCACTCAATATTAGAATTCGTCAAATGAGCTATCAATGGAGTTATGACTATATTAAAAATCTGGTTTATGTAGAGTTTGATATTACAAACATGAATCCTGAAGACACACTATATGATTGTGCAATGGGAATTTATATGGATTCTGATGTTGGCCCACAATCTTTTGGTGGATCTGCAATTGCACCGGATGATCTCAGTAGTTATGTTAGGGGTGAAGGATACGAATTTGCTTATACTTATGATGCTGATCAAGATGGTGGATTGACCACAGGATATGTTGGATCTCGGGTTTGTACACCAGATCCAGACGAATTAGAATTTGTTTGTTGGACTTATGATTTGGGTAATACAGGTCCTAATGATTGGCAACCACTTAATTATGCTACAACAGCCAATTTAACAGCTAATGAAAAATATTGGTTATTAACAGGTAGAAATGCTAATCCGAGTGCTTTTTTTAATCTTAGAGAATATCCTAACTATCAAATTGACAATTTCCCTGGTGGAACTGATACAAGATATCTTTTTGGTTTCTATGGTGCACAATCTCATACAGGTGATACTGATAATAATGGAATTCTTGATTATTTAGAAGTAGATGAGAATGGTGTTTATTTCAAACGTTGGAATCTTGCTCCGGGCCGAACTATGAAGATTGTTATTGCTGTGTTCCCTGGTGATAGTGTTTTCGAAATAAGTAATACTGCTAGATTTGCAAAGTTTATTTATGGTAAAGCTCAAACACTTACAACAGTTGTTGAACCTGATTTAGAACCTCATTATCAGGCTCCAGAACCACCTGATTATCCAAAAATGTATGCAGGACTGATTAATGATGGTAATGCCTTAGACCTATATTGGGATAATATATCAGAATATACAATAGATCCAGAATTTGTTCCTCCAAGTAATGCTGGCTGGCAAATAGATTTCCCAGGGTTAGATAGTTATGTACCTGAGGCTGACACTACTGATATGCCGGAAAAATTCTTGCCGAGTGTTTGGGGTATTGATACAGATACGCCAGAAAATAGACTTGTAAATCCATGGACAGCTGACAGGCTGAGACATGATTTTCAGGGATATACACTTTACGGTAGATCTGGAAGTGGCTCACAAGAAGATTGGGTTCAAAAAGATAAATGGGATAAATATGAAACCGATCAGGATTACGAAGATTATCAAGTTAATGCAGGTGACTCATTGTTTATAAATTATCAAGGTGAACTTGGGATCGGAACTTATGCTGAATCACTTCCTAATAGAAGAGTTATTAATGAAGAAGATGAACATTATTTTCATTTGAGTGAACAGTATATTTTAATCCCTTATGAAGTTGGAGTTGATGATTATGTTTTTGGTGAGCATATTTATGATTATACAAAAACAAAAGCCACCGCTGATGATGAAGTTGTAGATGCCTGGTCTGAAGATGACAAAGCTTTATATTTTGCAAATCCAAATCTTTTGGCATTACCAAATGGTGATGATATATATCTTGAATTATACTCAAAAAGCTTAATTCCATTAGAAGGATTTATTAGCGACAATATTTTTATTGCTCCTAATAGTGATGAACTAATTGAAGAGATCAGAGTTAAGCGTCTCTCTCGTAGATATTATAACAAAATAATTTCTCATCCACCTAAGGGTATAGAATATTATGTTGCAGTTACTACTTGGGATAGAGGTTACCCATCTGAAGATATTCTCTCACTTGAATCAGGAAAAGATGCTGATGCTAATATGAAAATACTATTCCCTGGTCCATCTGCAAAATCTGATATGGAGAATATTTACGTTGTTCCAAATCCATATATAGGACAAAGTAAATTTGATGGCAGAATAGAAAAAGATTATACTGGTGATAGAAGTAGAAGAATATGGTTTGCGAATTTACCTGAAGACTGTACAATAAAGATTTATACTTTAGCAGGTGATCTTGTTGACAAAGTTGTGCATCATGGTGGAGAAGGTGAAGATATTGTTAATCCTTCTGTAGCATTGAACCAAAATAAATTAAAACAAAGTGATATAACAGCAACAGGAATGGAACCATGGGATATGTTATCACATAATAATCAGATCATTGCAGCAGGTATATACCTGTTCTCAGTAAAAGATCATGATTCTGGTGATATCAAAGTTGGTAAGTTCGTTATAATTAAATAATTGAGTTTTAGGTTAATAGGCAAATGTCTGTGAACCAAACTCACAATGATAAATGAGAGGTAAAAAATGAAAAAATATGTTGTTCTACTTATAGTAATTACAGTTCTTCCAGGATTGTTATTTGCAGATATTTTTGCAAAAACAGGAACAGCTGGGCTTCAATTCTTAAAAATAGGTATTGGCGCAAGAGCTTTAGGTATGGGTGAAGCATATACGGCGGTAACAGATGATATTTCTTCAATTTATTGGAATCCTGCTGGTCTGGCATTAAAAGCGCAAGATCAAGTTATGTTTTCTCATACTTCTTGGATCGCCGGTATTAATTATGAATTTGTAGCTTTTTCTAAAGTTACTCCATTAGGTACATTTGGGGTAAGTACTGCACTTTTGCATATGGATTATATGGATGTAATCGAAGAAGAAGATTTTGAACCCACGGGTGAAACATTTACTTGCTACGATCTTATGGCTGGTATTACCTATGCAAATGAATTTACAGATAAATTTTCATTCGGTGCTAACGTAAAATATGTACGTGAAAAGCTGGATGAATTTGATGTGAATGGCGTTGCTGTAGATATTGGTTCTTTGTATAATACAGGTTGGAATAATCTTACGATCGGAATGGCGATAAAGAATTTTGGACCGGATCTTAAATACGAGATCGATGAAGATGGCGATGGCTTATTAAATGAAGATCCATTTGATCTACTTGATAATGATGGAGATGGGTTGATTGATGAAGATCGCGATGAATATCCATTTAAAATCCCAATGGGATTCTCTTTGGGTGTTGCAATGGATATATATGCAAGAGATAACCAATTATTATTAGCTTCTGTTCAGCTTGATAACTGTGTAGATAGACAAGAAACTTATAATATAGGCATGGAATACAAAATAGGTTCTTTTAAAATTAGATCAGGGTATCAATTGAATTATGATGAAACATCCTATTCAGCTGGTTTCGGTTGGAGTATTCCAACTAGCTTTGCTGTAATTAATATAGATTATTCTTATACAGATATGGGAGATTTGGCAGAGAGTTTCTTAAAATCTCCCCAAAGATTGTCTCTAAAACTGTTATTTTAAAAAATAATGTAAAAAAAAAGGGAGGAAAAAAATGAAAAAGATGTTAATCGTTTTGGGTTTAAGTTTGTTAGTGTGTTCACTTGTAGCTGAAGATTTTATGCAACCAGCCCAAGTTGCAAAAGATAGCTACTATTCAGGAATGCGTTTTGGAGTAAGAAGTGTGTCCAGGGATCAAGACCCTGCACCTGAATATTCTTTTATTCCTAATGGAGATGGAGAGAATACTACTTACTTAACAAGCTCGTATTATGACTATATGCCCTTCAGTTATAATGGATATAATTTGAGAAAACAGCCTGAAGTTTCACAGCCTTATGGCTACCCAGCAGATGGATGGTATGTTTCTTATATGCGTTCTGAGACAGAAGCAGTTGGTACAGACCGTAGAGCATATTACAGTTATATCAATGCTGATGGAACACTTGGAGAGAGTAGTGGTATTAATTCAGTGATCAATCGTGAAGGTTTCACATCTACAGCTGTCGATCCAATTACAGGTGATCCTTTTGTGGCATGGCATGCAGTAACAGAGCCAGATGGAAGTTATGATAGTATTGTGTCTTACGCTTTATACCATGCGACAAGTACACCTGGTTCATGGAGAACTCCATTTATCCTATTTGATAATCCAGAAATGAGTGAACCTTTTACATTACATAATGATGATGAATTTATTTGGCCACAAATTTGGATTGGACCATCTCCAGAAACTGGCAAAAGCAGAGTCCATGCTTATGGGAATAA
Source organism: Candidatus Cloacimonadota bacterium (assembly GCA_021157645.1). Classification (GTDB taxonomy): domain Bacteria; phylum Cloacimonadota; class Cloacimonadia; order Cloacimonadales; family TCS61; genus Tenebribacter. Next base: position 7,440 of record JAGGWC010000030.1, read on the forward strand.
TTATACGTATACAAATTACAATTCTATTTATTTATATGCAGATTTCGATGATATGGATCTGCTTACTTCATCAGACCTAGATTGGACAGTACAAACATTTCCATATTGGGATTATTTAACATATGATGAAATTGAACGTATAAACAAAGATATGATCGTAAGTGAAGTTGATGGGCAAGTAGCTTTCGTTGGTGCTTTTGGTGATTCTCTAATGTGTATGTATAGTGATGACTACGGTGAAACATTTACAAATTATACTCAAGAACTTAAGCAACCAATGGTTAATCCATTATGTGAAGATGGAGTAACATACTTATGGTATAATGATGATGGAATAACTCCAGCAGAAATGGTAATAGTTCCTTCAAGTGATCTTAGCCATTACAATTGTGCATTTACAGAAGAGTACACAAAAATAGTATGGATGGCTGGCGTGAACTATAATAACCTAGAGAACATAGCTGGCGGAATGTATATGCCTGCATATATGTATCCAAAAATGTTTACATTTGATATTGCAACAAAAGGATTCAGTTTTTATGATATGGATGTTCAAGATACTGATCCTGGTGATGATCATATGGCAGTAGCATGGGATCTTAATGATGATGGTGAAGTTGATGAATACTATGAAGATGGCACACCTGTTGTTGTCATGAGTACTCCTAGTTGGCTTTTCCTTGGTGATTACCAAAATGCTTATTTTCATGAAAGTAACTGTAAAGTTGTGTCAAATGGGAATTGGCTAGCTGCTGTATGGCATGATGGTGCTAAACTTCTAAATGCATATTATGAAGAACCAGGATATGACAATTGGATTCACCAATCTGAAATAGCTATCAGTATTTCTGATGATAGTGGTGAAACATGGTCAGATATCAGATATATCAATGCAAATCCACTTGACAATGTTGTAGATCCTACTAATCATTATGATAACAACTTTGCACCTGAATTTGATGGTATGAACCCTGTAACTATTTCTCTTGATAGTAAACTTGAAATTCTAAGTAATGAAACTGGTAATTATCATGCAAAACTTAGTTTTGTATTTATAGATGATGGTGAATACGGTTCAGCTGTACAAGGTGAAGGTGGTTACACTAATAGTGCTCTTCGTTATGCTGCTATCGATCTTGAATTCCAAGCAGTAAACAATGGTGGTGATTCTAGTGACATGACTTTAATACCTAATGCAGAACTTTTAGGACAGAACTATCCAAATCCTTTCAATCCAACCACAACAATTGCTTACAACATGGTAGAAGAAGGTAATGTATTAATCGAAGTATTCAATGTTAGAGGTCAAAAAGTTAAGACTCTAATTGACGAACATATGATAGTTGGTGATCATACCCTTGTTTGGGAAGGTATGAATGATAACAATCAAAAGGTATCAAGTGGTATCTATTTCTACAAAATGAAATCAGGTAACTATTCTTCAACAAAGAAAATGATTCTTTTGAAATAGCTGTTAGCAATTAGCTGTTAGCAATTAGCCCCGGTTTACCGGGGCTTTTTTTATTGTAGAGCGAGCTGGCAGCTCGCTTTACAATTATTTTCACTAAAATTTAGTCCCGACCGATTAAGGGATGGGCCTGTTTTTCTTATGAAATAGTTGTTAGCAGTTAGTACTTAGCCCCGGGTTACCGGGGCTAAGTACTTTCAATTTTGTTTTAGCTTTTATGTAGAACGACCTGTTAGGTCGTTATTTAAGCGAGCTACCAGTGCGCGTTACTTTTCTACTTGTCATACCTCGCAAAAATGGGGATATTAGACTCCTTTTATATTGCTCACTTTTCGAAGTTTTTCTCAAAGGAGTTCTTTCATCTAAAATTCGGAAAGTTATCTTTAAAAGATCAACCTTACGAATCCTCATACATTAGAATATTTGGGAGAAAGGCTTCGGAAGGGAAATCAATAATACAGTTTAGTTAACACTCCCTGATCATCAAACTCAACTCCTGATTTCTTATCATACATAGAGAAGGGAACATAAGTTGTTTCTCTTTTTAGTGAGATAGACTATCAGTCTGGTTGTAACTTAGATGAA
>JAGGWC010000002.1 GCA_021157645.1 Candidatus Cloacimonadota bacterium
ACTTTTTCCATCTCATCTAAAATTATATCTGTGATATCAAGATTTGGTTTTGCATAAAGTATACTTCCTGCAGAAGCATCAAGAACGATAGAATAATTATTTTCTACAGATACTTTCTCAATTATTGTTTTAAGTTTATTTAAAATCGGTTCAAGAAGCTCATTTTGTCTTTGTACGAATTTCCCATTCTCACCAAAGAGTTCTTGAACTTTGGCTTGACGTGTTTCTGTCAAGGATGTGATTTTATTCTCTGCTTCCTGTTTTCCTGATTCAGTTAAGATCATTTTCTTGCTGTCATAATCGGTATAGAGTTGTTGGATCTCTGTATCCATATCTGCAATTTCCTGTTCCCATTTCTGACGTTCACCCATCAAAATTGTTTGCGCTTCCTGGGTTTCAGGACTTTTCATCATGATTTTGTCAGTATCGATGTAAGCGATTTTCTCCGCTTCCGCAAATACTAGAGTTGTTAGAACCATTACTAATACTATTGTTAATACTATTTTTTTCATTTTCTTCTCCTTTTTATTATTATAAGATTATTGCCTTTTCTATGAATTATTATTTAAAGTCAAATAAAAAGTTCATAATTAAAAGTACATAAGATATATAATTTTATTTGGCAGCTTTCTTTACTGCATTTAAAATTGGAACATAACCTGTACATCTACAGAGATTACCCTCGAGCGCATCTTTTATCTGTTCTTCGGTTGGATGTGGATTTTTATCTAGGAGTGCTTTTGCACTCATCAGCATACCAGGAGTACAAAAACCACACTGAATAGCTCCTTCATCAACAAAAGCATTTTGCAGTTTGGATAGAACATTGTCCTGCTCCAGGTTTTCTACAGTTTTAATTGTTGCATTATTTGCCTGAGTTGCCAGGATTAAACATGAATTTACTGCATCGCCATTCATGATAACTGTACAAGCTCCACATTCACCAACAGCACAACCTTCTTTAGTACCCGTAAGTCTAAGTTCATCACGCAATATATCTAATAAACGCATTGAATCTTCAACTTCCAACTCATGATCTTTTCCGTTAACATTAATTTTTATTTTTATCATCATTATCCTCTTTGCACAATTATTTCTGTTAAAGCATCTTTTGTCATATTTATGAAAACGGGTAATTTATATGCAGATGACCAACGTTTTCCAATTGCATCATCAATAATTCTTTTCAATGGTTCTTCAATAAAATTGATAGATTCATTTGTTAATTTTTTTCCGATTAATATCTGTTCAATCTCCTCAATACGCATGGGTTTATGGAATAACGAACCGGAAACGATTTTGCATTCTTCAATTTTATTGCTCTCAAACGAAATCAAAATACCAATGCTGATTCTGGTTATGTTCACAGCGTTTCTTCTGCCAAGCTGGAAGTAACTGTATTCATAATTTTTCTTTGGAATTGGTATGATCACATCAGTCAGAATTTCGTCAGAATTAATTTGAGTCTTATAGTTTTTAATTATAAATTTGTCTGCGGAAATTTTTCGAGTTCCATTTTTTGAAGTAAGAATAAATTGTGCATTATAAGCAATTAAAGGAGGATATGAATCGGCACAAGGAGCAGAATTTACTATATTACCGCCAATTGTTCCTTTATTTCTTATCTGCAAAGAACCAATTGTTGAACACGCTTTTGTGAGCATTGGAAAATGTTTTTGAATGTCATTATTAGAAATAATTTGTGTAAAGGTACATGCTCCACCAATGATTATTTCATTTTCTTTAACTTTGATATTCTTTAATTCTTCAAGATGTGAAATGTCCAGAAGTGTGTGTTTACCAGTCTTCCTTCTTAATTCTATGACCACATCCGTGCCACCGGAAAGAATTTGCAATTCCTGTTTTGATAGTTGTTCCAGTGTATCCTTTAGATTTTTTGGAGTTATTGTCTTGATATCAGTAATGCGTAAAGTTTGTTTATCAACAACTCTAACATGAGTTTTACAAGAATCATGTGTTGCGACCTGGCTTTGTCTTGATGGTTTTTTCAAATTTATTCCAAGGAATACTTTCTCCAGAGTTAGTGGTATTTCATAAGATTGTTTACCGGTTGCAAACTTAAGTGCATTGTTAATAGCAGCAGAAGTGAGTTCCAGTGTAGGTTCACCTAAACTTTTTGCTCCAAAGGGTCCATCTATATCTTCATTTTCGATTAATATCGGATCAATATTTCCAATATCCTTAATTGTGGGAATAAGATAATTATCTAAATTATCAGATTTAACAACTCCATCTTGAATGTTATAATCTTCAATTACTGTATATCCAAATCCTTGAGTTACTCCACCATAAACCTGACCTTCTGCACCAAGTTTGTTCAAAACCTTACCAACATCATGAGCAGCAGTAATATTTTTTACCTCTATTTTCCCGGTGGAAGTATCAATTCTTATATCTGCAACATGAGAGCCATAAACATAAGTAAAATATGCATTGCCTTGTCCGGTTTTTTCATCCCAGCTAACATCTGGCGCATTGTACCATCCATAAGCAGAAAGATTTTCCCCCGCCCAATATGCTTTTTCTGCAGCGTTTTCAAATTTGATCGATTTGATATTTTTAGCTTGATCTTTTCGGGAAATTGTTCCATTCTTCCAAATAGTTTCTTCGATATCATTTACTTGAAGATCTTCCTTAATTATATTAAATATTCTCATCTTAACTTTTTCTGCAGCTATGATTACCGCATTACCGCCCATTATTGTTCCGCGTGATGCAACAGTAGGACCTCCATCAGTGATTGTGGCAGTTTGTGGTTCTAAGAAGACAATTTTCTCAAGATCAGTTCCAAGTACTTCTGCTGTAATTTGGGAGAAAGTTGTGCGCATCCCCTGTCCATTTTCATTTAAACCTGCAAACACATAAATACTTCCATCTGCCTGTACTGATATAATTGCAGAAGTTGCATCAGTTCCTTCAGCACCTAGAGCACATCCACGATAGCTGCATGAAAATCCAATCCCATATTTATAACGACCATTCTGCTCATTTAATTTCTTGTATTCTTCAAGTTTTTTATTATAATCAGCCTTTATTAATGCTTTATCAATAACTTCATCGAGGGAAACTGTATGTTTATTTAGAATCTGTCCACTTGCAGTCGTGCTTCCTTGTTTAAAACCGTTTAGTTTTCTGACTTCACGTGGAGAAATTCCACAAATTTCGGCAATTTCATCCATTAATGATTCTTGTGCAAAAATAACTTGCGGAGAACCAAAACCGCGGAAGGCAGCAGTATAAGTATTATTTGTGTAAACTCCTCTTATATCGGTTTCAACATTTTCAATTTCATAAGGTCCGGTAGCTTGAACAACTGAACGCCATGTAACAAAAAAAGTTTGAGATGAGTATGCTCCGCTATCTGCAATAATATTTATTTTCATTGCTTTTAATTTTCCATCATTATTGAAACCAACTTTATATTTCATATAATAAGGATGTCTTTTATAACTTTCTTTTAATGAGTTTTCACGAGTATATGTAAGTTTAACAGGTTTTCCAGTTAATTTGGAAAGCAACGCACATCGACAAGCCATGTAGTTAATAATATCGTCTTTTCCACCAAATGATCCACCTAAAGTAGAACCGAAAATATTGATCTGGTTCATCTTCAAACCCATGAAAAGCGCAACTACTTTTCTGGTAGTATATGGATTCTGGATCGAACCATATATTTTAAAGCCTTTTGAGGTGTGATCAGGAACTGCAGTTACAGTTTCAGGTTCTATATATGCATGTTCATGAAATCCCGTTCTATAATCCCGTTCGATAACATGATCAGATTCACTAAATCCTTTTTCAATATTTCCTTTTCGTAATGGATAATGAAGAATTACATTGCTTTTATATTCGGAATGAATAAGTCTTGCCTCTGGTTTAATTGCTTCACGTGGATCAAATATTCCCTTAATAGGCTCATATTCTATATGGATCAGGTCAGCAGCTTTTAGCGCACTCTCTTTTGTCTCAGCAGCAATCACTGCAATCACATCACCCGAGAAGAAAACTTCATCTTCAACAATTGCATATTGATCTGAACGAATAGGACCAAGTCTTGTTTGACCGGGGATATCTTTGAATAAAGCAATTTTTACAACTCCTGGAATTTTTTCTGCTTCACTGCAATCAATTTTAGTGATCTTTCCAACAGGAATATCAGTATAGCGAACTGCTGCATGAAGCATATCGACCAGTTTGATATCATCACCGTAAATTGCTTTTCCGGTTACTTTCTCATATGCATCGACCCGTTTTACTTTTTTACCAATTATGTTATTCATGTTTATCCCCCGAATTAAATTTTATACATTAAACAATTTTTTATTTCACAGTATTTGCGGTCAAATAATTAATTAAATAGGGTTTTAGCTTATAAGCAAAAAATTCATTTTATTGACAAACAAGATCAGAAAATAAATTTTGTTTATACATTTTTTTTATTTATTTTAATAATACACATAATGGAGGGAAAATGAAAAAAGGTATTTTACTACTGCTAATAATCATGCCATTAACACTTTCCGCAAATTTTAATATAGAAACCATATCCTCATCTAATCTTAATGCTAATTATGAAACAGATCTTTACAATATTTATCAGGAAAATGGATTTTCTCATCTTTATTTTAATGGTTTTGCAAGTCAGGTAACTCCAGGTAAGCCGGAGCTTCCTTATAGAGAATTTTGCATTGGTATCCCACCTGATGGAAATATTGAAGTGATTATTACTTCAATAGAAATAGAAACAATAAAATTAAAAAGTAAATTATCTCCAGCACCACGGATCATCCCTTCAGGTAAGACGTTTGATTATGTTTATGAAATTGATCAAGAATTATATAATGCACAAAAACAAGAATTTATTCAAGTTATGAGAAAATCAAAATACAGATTTAATAATATTATACCAATCCGATTTTATCCAGTAACTTATGATCAATACACAAATGAGTTAACAATATGTAAAAATATCAATTTCGAGATTTATATTTCTGGTGATTTAAAATATCGAAATTATATTGAAGAAAAAAATGATATTTCTGCATCAAAATTAATTGTGAATTATAATTATGCTAAGAATTGGAAGGAGAAAAGTAAAATAATATTTGCAAAAATGCCGTTTGAAAGTTCTGATTTCTGGTACAAATTTAAAACAGATAGGTTTGGGTGGTTTGAAATTAATTATGAAGACCTGCGAATATTACCAGATTTTTGCCAACCTTCTCAGATCAGAATGTTAGCTATGGTAAAAAAACAGATAAATAACAAAACTGAATTTGAACTTATGGAAATTCCAATTTATGTTGATGCTGGTGATGACGGCTCTTTTGACGTGGGTGATAAGATAATATTTAAACGTGAACAATCTCCTGATATGGGAACTTATTATCAAAATGAAATGACTTTTTGGCTTACATTTGGTGGAGATTTCAAAGGGAATCCGGCACGATTGAAAAGTGATCCA
>JAGGWC010000182.1 GCA_021157645.1 Candidatus Cloacimonadota bacterium
ATCATTGTTTAGATAAGCACCTACTGTAGGTAAGAGAGCTGCATTTCCAGCTATATCGACTATAGAAGGACCTGCGTAATCATAAAGCACTGAAACATCATCAATAAACCACTGATCTGCATCATTACCTGTATAATGCCAACCGATATTTATTGTTTGACCCTTGTATGTATCAAGAAAGAAAAATTTTTGTTCATAAGTTTCTGAAACATCAGGATCAAGTGCATCGTTGTCCAAATATATTTGAGTCCAAGTACCACCACCATCAGTTGAGATAGCAACTTCATGTTCCGTTATATAGTCAGCCCAATATCCTGCTTGCCAAAATGAAAGAGTAGTAAAATTAGTATCGGGAATAATAATTGCAGGAGAGATCAACCAATCATCATTATCTACTGCATCATATCCGTGAGAAGCACAAGCATTACCCGAATGTATAATTGAACCATTCGGATCAGAAGCAACGCTTTTTATAAAACCGGCTCCTGCTGCAGAAGTGTCTAATGTCCAGCCGGATGGAACAAAGCTTCCTTCGAAACCTTCATCAAGAATAGCATTATCTTTTGACCAACTGATAGGATATTCGGATGAAGTACCTGAGTTACCTAAGCTATCAGCAGCAATGAATCTAATAGCTCCGGAAGCACCGTCAACTTGACCAGGTACAACACCTGTAAAATTATGTGAGCTTTTTGATTCCGTTAGTGCGAAAGGAGTCCAAGTAAGATAGTCAATAGTCCATTCACCAGAAGCTGACACAACATCGTTAGGGTCAATAATTCTAACACTTATTGGTGCCGGAGTATCCATAAAGTTACTTGTTCCTGTTACTTCTCTAGGTAAAGGTGGAAAAATATCAGTAGAATCAGGTTCAAGGTATGCGAGCATACTATGATTGTAATTCATGCCAGTTTCCCCATAACCTTCATAACCTGCAATAGAAGTCCATGCTCCCGCGGTACCCGTATAACTGTGAGCGCCATATCCACCGTCACCAGCATCAACTACGGTATTTGGAACGGGACCACCTGATGATGAACCTGCTAATACAAGCCAAAAGTCATCAGCTAAAACTACAGGTGCAGCAACTTCAGTCATTTGCCATGCACCCTCAGCAGATACTGAATCTGCAGATTCCCATAGAAGGGTTGAACCATCTTTGTCATAAATTTTGAAGTGGTAATCAACATTATCTTGGTAAAGAAGAGCTTGTACAGCATAAAAATCAACAGGATATTCCATCCCGAAATCTTCGACATTATAATACATTGCTCTTTCACCCGGTTCCGACCATATCCATGCAGGTGAACCACTGTAATCAGCCCAACCTTTTTGGCTGGATTTTTGTCCATTGATATTCTGAACATTACCAGCAAAAATACTTACCGACAAAATCACAATTATCAATGTCATTAATTTTTTCATTTGTTTTCCTCCGTTAATTTAGGTTTCTTCTAATTTTTTTTATATCGTTAGCTTACTGAACTATTAATTTAACTTTCTTTTTTACTGTTGTCAATGGAAAAAAAATTGGAAAAAATAAACAATCTTATTTTGCACTCATAGCTGAAACATAGTAAAATTTTCTCGCTGTAGTAATTGAAGTTGTCCAATTTGCTCCATTAAAGCTACCGGAAGTGTCTTCCGTAAATCCACTATCAGGATAGTCTGAAGAATAAACTTTATAGCCTCCTCCACTATTAATGACATCCCAAGAAAGATTTAAAGTTAATAGATTGATGCCTATAGTGATATTTTCAGGAGTAGCTGATTTGACAGTGTAGTGAAAATTATAGTCTTTCGTAGCAAATGGGGGATCAAGAAATTCGTTGCTAAACCCATCAACTGCATCAATGTAATAATTTACGGTAGTATTCTCAGGAAGTTGTGGAATAGTGCCTACAAATAGGGAATCGTTAGCCGTTGTATCATTGTGAGTGCCATCGTCAAACATATCCACAATAAGAGAGTCACTACCATAGTAAACATATAATTTCACTGAAGCTATGCCATTATTGTTATAGATCTTTGAAAAAATCAAAACTTCATCAATTGACAATGGTGAACCAGGATCGTTTTGTGTATTTTCAAAATGAATAGGATTATTTTCAATGTATCCTCTCGGAGTTAGATCTTTGCCCGAAAATCCCTGAAAATCTTCTGAAAATTCGTGTGCTGTAAAAACACCAACTGAAGGAGCAGAATCTCCTTGATTTAAAATTAATGTGGTAGCTACAGGGCTTTGATATTCCCAGACAATCTGCTTATCAGATGTAACTTCGAAGAAATGTCCTGTGTCTCCTTTACATATCAGTGTATGTCCATTTGGTAGTCTCTGAGCACTTGAAATATGAGCAGAAGTAATATCAGTTGGAGGAGTTGCAACGAACGACCAAATATAGTTATCAGGTGCATATGCAACTCCGGGAGTGATCGAAGTATAATTACCATTTTCATCTATCGGAGAAATTATTTCATCAACTGTGGAGTATCCATCAATTGGTCTTTCGTATCCATTGTTGAAAACAAGAATATCTCCTGCGCCTTGCAGACCATCTTTTATCCAATGAGCATTATGTTGTCCAAAATACATTTGATCATTTACATCACCAGCACCGTAAGAAATTGGATTTCCCCAACGATATAAGAAATCTCCTCCTTTGTTATAATTTCCTCCCGAATGACTAGTTGCTTGAGTTGTGGTAGTGCTATGATCTACAATCCAAATTTCATGTAAGGATCTACTACTAATCATAATTTGATCAAAAGTTGGATTATATGCCACAGCATTTACATGAAGCCAATCTGCTCTGTTGTTGTTGAAGTTAATATCTAAAAGCTCAGGATGATCAGATATTACACCATAATTATCTTTAGATGCATCAAAATCTTGGATAAGATGATCCCATGCTGACCATTTCCACACTATATCTCCGGTGTAAAGACCTGTTTGTTTAATTTCTATTATTTCTTCATCGTCTAAGTAATCAAGTCGCATAAAGTCAGGATCTCTTCCTGCTTGTACTGCATCGGTTTTTGAATGATATTGTCTTGCTGTTATAAGAACATTCCCATTAGGCATTGGTTCAATGTCATGATGTTGTTCGTATTCTGAAGAATAGTAATCATATTGCCATAGTAATGTACCATCCCACGATATAATTTCTACACCACAACTTTCATCATCTCTAATGAAAGATTTTAATAGATTTCCATTTTCAAGAAGATAAATACCAAGGTTAGGATCGTACTGGCTTTCCCAAGTATGAACGATCCTACCATAATTGTCAATTAAGTATGTGATCTTTGAGGGCATGGGACAGAATAAAGTATATCCTTTGAAACTATTAGAATCATTTTTCAAAATCCCTAATGTTCTATCAACAGAGAAAAGTGGTATTGAGATGATTAGAGTAAATATTAGCAATAATGTTTCAATTTTGTAGATTTTTTGCATTTTAATTTTTCTCCCTTGTTTTTACCATAAAAAACTCCGTAGTTTTATTTTGATGGTAGTCTAATAAATTTAAATGAATATATCATTCGGGTCAATTTCTTTTTTTATTCTCTTATACAGTAAGGATACAGGATCAGCAGTATTTTTAGAGCATATCTCATCAACTGTTTCTGGATTGAAAAAAGTTTTTTCAGTTGGAAATAATTTCAAGAGAATTGATGTTATTACTCCGAATTTTCCATAACTTCCTATCATAAATTGCGAAAGGTCATACCCGGCAACATTTTTTAAAGTTTTACATCCATAGTTTATCAATTCGCCGGTTGGAGAAATAAATTGAATTCCTTTAATATAAGTCGCAGCCGAAGAATATGGTTTCATAGTCGAAAATATTCCACCGATAGTTCTACCACATTTTTTTTTATGAAGCAGTGGAAAGAACATAGTTTTATCGTTAAGATCGTTAAAAAGTTTGCTCCAAATCATTCCTGAGCCAACATTTATGAATAGATTTTCCAAGTCGATTTCTATTATATCATTCAGTTTCGTGGTTGACAAATATAGAATATTATCAAAAATCTCCGAATTATCAAATGTACTCCCACTTCCAACAACAGAAACATTGAATTTAAATCTATTTGCAAGTTTGATAAGTGAAGAAATTGTGTTTGTATCGGTTGGGTAAGCAATAAAATTATCTTGAATAGATTTATAATTTTTATGCTCCAAAATTGCTATGATCTTGTCCTGATTTTTTTTTGAAAGCATAAATATTTATCGAATTGATTTTAAAATAGTTTTAATGGCTTGAATGGAAGATAAAATTTCTTCCGTTTGAACGGAAACCTTTTTCAGATTCGATTGTCTTATAGCATTTGATAATTCATCGATGGAAAGTTCAGGTTTCCAATTTGAAAGTTTTAATTTAGCCAAATTTATTGATAATTCATCATCCTTTAAAAGTTGTTTTATGTGAAACAGAATTTGTATATCATTATTATTAAATTTTCTTTTAGCAGTTTTATTCTTTTTTTTCGGTTTCAACTCAGAAAATTGTTTTTCCCAATAGCGAATTGTGGATTGGTTAATATGTAGAATTTCGGCTACTTCACTGATTGAATAATAT
>JAGGWC010000034.1 GCA_021157645.1 Candidatus Cloacimonadota bacterium
TGAAGGGTTCACCATTTAAGGTTAGCTTGAGCCTTGGATCTATCCTATATCTAATTTCTTTGATCTTATCGTCATATTTTTCAAGTAACTCTCTCAACTCTAAAACCTCTAAAGCAAAGTCAGAAATCCCTCTTATCTTTTCATCCGGAATATCGGATACCAGCTTAATTGCCTTATCGAGTTCTCCTATGTGAAAGTTTTCGTGATCGTTATAAACCACATCAATGAGAAGTCTTGGCAGCTGCTCCATCTTGGAACGAGTTATAAGATCTTTAGTGCCTTCCCACATTGCATCGAATAATTTATCAATATCTTCGTCCGTTAGTAGAGTTTCAGCAGCACTATTTTGATTTATCACACCATAAAATGCTATACACGAATAATTAAGAGTCCACTCTTCTCTAAAGCTACGTTGTTGGCTTTTTTCACTGCTGGTAAAAGCTGCCGTCCCTTGATGAAATTCAGGATCTACAACATGCAGAGATCTCCCAAATCTGAATTGGCACGGACCTGTAAGAGACATATTAATTGTCTTTATTGGAACAGTGCCGCCAAATAACCTTAAATCTATACATTTTTCAAGTAAAGCCCTTGCACCACTCTCCCTATCATGCTTACCACTTTCCTTCAAGTCTGGCACAAGTTCCAATGCCCTTCTTTCAGAAGTTAGGGCTTCACCATTAACAAATATTTCCTCTTCTTTCTTGATAAGATAATCTCTTACAGTTCTTTTCAATCTAACATCGGATACAATATTTACTCCTGTAGTAACATCCATTCGAGGTTTATTACCATCCATCGGATCACCATTGGGATTTCCATCTTTTACATCATAGATAAAAACAATTTCATGCCTATTCTTTATAGGTTCCACTTCCTTTCCCTCCTTTAAATATTCTCGCGTAAATTCGGCGTATCATTAGGTTCTTTTAAAACATCCGGTTTTTTAAATATACCGTTCGCAAGTTCACCTATCAAAAAGGCATAATTTAAATCTTCAATAGGAGCTTTCCACTTAAACCCACTTCTGAGAGCATATTTGTCTGCTATTTGGAATAAATAAAAGATGGTGTTTTTTATTGGAGGATCCATTTCTTTAGAATACTGGGTAACCTTCCACCTCAATTCCTTGAAGTGATTCATAAAATCCCGCGGTCTCATATTGTAAGCTTTAAGCTTTAAATCAACAGTACCTACCACCTTTTTCTCTTGCTGTACTCTTGCTATTCTTGAATGAATTTGCCCCATTATAAATAGAAATTTCTCTTCATCGGTACGGAAAAAATCCGGGTACTGGTTAAAAAAGGTTTCCAACGTTTCTTCTAAATTATTGCCCATGATTAAAGACCTCCTTTCCATGGAATACTGGAGCCTACTAATAAAAAACGCAGATGTAATTAGCTGTTTTGCTCTTGTAGCATAAGGTTTGGGTTTTAATTTAAGTGAAGCTATATATTCTAAAGTTGCTTTCTTAAGGGGTTCCAGAGATATTTTTTCGTCTTTAAAAATGGCTTCAACATAATCAAAGAAGGTCCTAAAACGGTTATTCTTAAAAACCTCATAAATCGGTGCGAACATTACGGAAGGTTGATAGTTCTTCGTCACGAAGGCTAGTCTCAGATCGCTCTCTACTGTATTTGCAACATCCGATATTTGTTTCAATCTACTCGGAGGAACATCTAGTATACTTAAATGAATTTTCATTTCTTGATTGTTTATAGTATAAAAAACAAAATTTAGAGCTGTATAGATACCTTCAGCGAGGTGCAGCGACATGTTGATTTCAAAGGCCTGATAATTGTTATTTCTTTCAATAACAATATTCTTCAATTCTTTTATTTTGCTAATACCTTTAGACACTTCCAACAAATCAAGAATATCTTCTCCATTACCGTGATAGAATCTAGGTATTATATAAACCTTGGAACCATAAAAATTCATACTCAAATCTTCATCGATAACTCTTTTCCCCATAGCAAGGAACGAAAAACAATTCAAGCATAATGGCATATTCACATAATAATTTTTGTCATCTATCTCATATGCAAACCCGGGTTTATCGAATGAAGAAAATTTGAAAATTTCACTTGCTTTAAATCCAATTTTCCCTTTCTTTCCGCATAAGAAGCAAGTCCCTTCAGCTTCAATGGTGCTCTTCAAAATATTCTTCATAAATATTTCTTTGAATTCACAAAAATCTCCTGGATATTTTTCTTCTTCACCTTCCTTAATTACTACTGTATAGAACTTTCCCTCATTTTTTGGAACTGTGCTGATTATCTTATCGAAAACTCTCACAATTCCTTCTTTATTCTCAGATAATATTTTCGATACTTTAGTCGCCAGTAAAGTTTTATTAACTTCACCATATCTTATGAACTTTTCAATAATTTTTTCAGATCCCCTTCCTGCGTCTCTTAGGGTTAATGACATTGGAACTGGCACATTTCCCTTTTTTTCCCGGAAAAGATAGTTCCTCTTCGATTTCGTCCTTTTTTCACAACGACAAAAACA
>JAGGWC010000185.1 GCA_021157645.1 Candidatus Cloacimonadota bacterium
GTGATATCATCGTTTTTAAAAATTATTTTTCCACGTATCACATCGCGATTTCCGGTAAGTGCATCTGCCAATTCTACCTGACCATTTCCGCTAACTCCGGCAATACCTATTATTTCTCCACCGGCAAAATCGAAAGAGAGATTGTTAACTGCCAAAATACCTTTATCAGAATTCACAAACAATTTTTGTATTTTCACAACTCCGGGTTTTGTTTCTACTTTTGGTCTTTCAAAAGTAACTTCACTCTCTTTGCCAACCATCATTTTGGCTAATTTGCGAGGATTTGTATCGGTTTTATTCACAGTAGCAATCTTAAGGCCTTTTCGAAGAACTGTTATTTTGTCGGCAATGTTAAAAACTTCTGACATTTTGTGTGTAATAAATATTATTCCCTTTCCGGTTTTTGCAATACTTTTTAGTATTTGCATCAAATTATCTGCTTCCTGTTTTGTAAGTACTGTAGTAGGCTCATCTACTATAAGTACATCTACTTCGCGAACCAGCATTTTAAGAATTTCAACTTTCTGTCTTACGCCTATAGGAAGCTCTCCTACAATTGCATCCATATCGAGTTGAAAATTGAATTGATCCATATAAGTCTTAATGAGTTTTTTCTTTTCTGGGATATTTATGACGAATTTATTATCAGGATGTCCAAGAATGATATTCTCTAATACTGAAAGATTTCCAACTAAACTAAAGCGTTGATGAACCATTCCAATTCCAAGTTGAAGTGCTTTACCGGGGAAATCAAAAGTTATTTTTTCTCCTTTGAAATAGATGTCTCCTTCATCTGGAAAATATACGCCGGTCAACATATTCATAAGAGTTGTTTTTCCTGCACCATTCTCTCCAAGCAGAGCATGAATTTCACTTTTTTGTAATTTGAACTCTACATCAGTGTTAACCTTATTTCCATAAAATGATTTTGAAATGCCATTCATATGAACTAATAGATTTTTATTGTTATCAGACAATTTGAACTCCTTGTTTGTAAATAGAAAGAGACTGACGAATTCGTCAGTCTCTTTTAGCAAAATTAATTATTCTTGTGTAGCCTTAGGAATTTTCCCTTTTACACCTTTTACAAACCATTGAATGCTGAGTTTTTCACCGTCTGTGAGAGCAACACCATCTTCAACGCGAAGATTACCTTGGTTATCGTAAAGTGGTCCGGTAAAGATATTATCGTTTTCAATAATAGCTGCTTTTGCTGTAGCAACATCATCTCTAACTTTTTGTGGTACTACCTCATTATACGGGGCTAAACCTGTAATGCCAGTTTCAATTCCCCACCAGATTGGTTCATTTGTCCATGTTCCATCATGTACTTTTGTTGCAACATCTTTGTAATAAATACCCCAATGCCAGATTGGTGCAGTAAGATGTGCTTTCGGTGCGAACATGCTCATATCACTATCGTAACCTATTGAATAAATACCGGCAGCTTCAGCAGCCTCTTGAGGACCAGCTGAGTCTGTTCCTTGAGTGATTATATCGCAGCCGTCTGCGATCATTGTATTTGCAGCTTCTTTCTCATGAACAGGATCAAACCATGAGTTAGTCCATAATACTTGAACAGAAATATCAGGATTCACACTTTGTGCACCAAGAGTAAAAGCATTTATAAGTCTTACAACTTCGGGAATTGGGAAAGGTGCAACATAACCAATTTTGCCAGATTTTGACATATTACCTGCAACGATTCCGGCAAGATATTTAGATTCATACATTCTACCCATATAGTTTGTGAAGTTTGGAGCTGTTTTATAGCCAGTTGCGTGTAAGAAAGTTATGTCAGGATATTTCGTAGCGACTTCCAGTGTGGGATCCATATAGCCAAATGATGTTGTGAAAATTACATTACATCCAGACTCAGCGAGTTCTGTAATTACTCGAACTGCATCAGCCCCTTCAGGTACACTTTCTACAAATACAGATTCCCCAACAAAATCTAATTCTTCCATAGCTAAACGGCCATCATCATGTGACTTTGTCCAGCCGGCATCTTCTACCGGTCCTACATAAACAAATCCGGCTTTCAGTTTCTCAGTTTTAACGGTATTACCACCACATCCAGCAATAAGCATAATTGCTGCAATTGTTACAAAAATCCAAAATAATTTTTTCATCTTCACTCCTTTTTTTGTTTAAATTTCAATTCTTTTTATAGTTACGAAATTAACACACATACATTCTTATTTGCGATATTATTCATCAATTTATTAATTTCTATATTTTTATTATTGGGTGTTTTGAATTGTGGAGTTTGTAAACTATTAATAAAGTTTATATATAATTTTTTTTTATTACGTTTAATATATTTTATTTCCATTAATACAAAATAAGTGAAATGTACAATTCAGTGTCAAGAGGAAAATTTATGACATGAAAACTGCAAATTACAACAAACCTTTCACACCTCCCCCGAAAATTCACACTATGTTTGTT
>JAGGWC010000007.1 GCA_021157645.1 Candidatus Cloacimonadota bacterium
AAAGAAATTACAATTTACTCTGGAAATCCGATAAATCAAAATGCTGTAATTGAAAGAGATACAATTGATTATAAGAAACTCGGTTTGAAGGTAGATACAAAGAAGATATTTCTTTTTGGAGGAAGTCAGGGTTCTGTTGTTCTGAATAAAGCGTTCTTTCTAATTATTGACGATATTTTGAAGAAGGGTTTTGAAATTATCTGGCAGATCGGAAGCTACAGCTTCAATGAATTCTATCCAAAAATCAAAGATAAAAGTGGTGTTTATGCTTTTGATTTCACAAATGAGATCGGGAAAATCTACAATTCAGTTGATATTGCAATTGCACGTGCTGGAGCATTAAGTCTGGCAGAATTAGAAACTAAGAAGATCCCTGCAATTCTAATTCCTCTCCCCTCTGCTGCAGAGAATCATCAGTATTTTAATGCGTTGGAATTAAAAGAGAAAAAGGTTGCAGAAATAATTGAGCAGAAAGATTTGAACTCTGAAATTTTGAAAGATACACTATTTAAAATGTTAAATAAAATTGATGAAATAAAAGAAAATTTTACCTCAACAATTCATGCAAATGCGGCTAAGAATATTGCAGATTCTATTATGAATTATTTATTATAAGGGAGAATAGATGTTAGGAAGAACCAAAAAGATTCATTTTGTGGGAATCGGCGGAATCGGGATGAGCGGAATTGCAGAATTGCTAATGAATCAAGGATTCCTAATTAGCGGTTCCGATCTGAACAAGACTGAAATCACCGAGCATTTGAGATCTAAAGGTGCGGTCATTGCTCAAGGTCACGATGCAAATTTGATCCACGATACTGATGTTGTAGTGAAATCTTCTGCTGTAAAAGACGATAATCCGGAAATTGCTTTTGCACTTTCTCAAAAGATCCCTGTAATACGCAGAGCTGAGATGCTAAGTGAAATTATGCGAATGAGTTATGGAATTGGAATTGCTGGAACACATGGAAAAACAACTACTACTTCAATGGTTGGCAGTGTATTATCAGCAGCTTCACTGGATCCAACTGTAATTGTTGGCGGGATCGTGAAGAACTATGGTTCTAATAACCTTCTTGGTTCAGGTAAATATATTGTGGTTGAAGCTGATGAGTTTGATCGTTCATTCCTCACACTCAGCCCAATTATTGCCGGAATTACAAATATCGAAGCTGATCATCTGGATTGTTATTCAAATCTTGAAGGTGTAAAAGATGCATTTGTTGAATATGCTAATAAAGTTCCCTTTTTTGGTTGTGTTATAGCTTGTTTGGACGATCATGGTGTTCAATCGATTATTCCAAGAATAAAGAAAGAAATACTTACTTATGGTTTTTCACAACAAGCTAATGTGCGTGCAATTAATGTTAAATTCAATAAGTTTAAAACAAGTTATACTGTCTTTTATAATGGTAATGAACTCGGTCGTATTAATTTGAATGCACTAGGAAATCATAATATCCTCAATTCACTGCTGGCTGTTGCAACTGGATTAGAACTTGATATTTCCTTCGAATCAATCCAAAAAGGATTAGCTGATTATAATGGTGTCTTCCGTAGATTTGAATTTAAAGGTGAAAAAGATGGTGTAATCTTGTATGATGATTATGCACATCATCCTACTGAAATTGAAGCAACACTTAAAGGGGTGAAAAATAGCATTTCAAGCCGTGTCGTTGTTGTATTTCAACCTCATCTCTATTCTCGAACACAAGATTTTTATGAAGATTTCGGACGCTCCTTTTTCCAATCTGATGTGCTTCTTATCACTCCAATATTTCCAGCTAGAGAAAAACCAATTAAGGGTGTTACAGGAAAGTTAATTTCAGATGCAGCAATTCAATCTGGACATAAGAATGTTCATTATATTGAATCAAATGATGAAATTATTAATAAAATTATTGAAGTTACTAAACCGGGAGATATTCTTATCACAATGGGTGCTGGAAGTATCTACAAATTTGGTGAAAAATTTTTAAGTGGAAAGAAATAAATTGAGTGAAAAGGAAAAAATGTTTGACAGTAAAACGCTAACTTCGTTTCTTATAAAGAGTTCATTAAGTAAATACTCCAACATGAAAATTGGTGGCAATGCCACTTATCTTCTTGCACCACAGACTGTTAGTGATCTATCTTATATAGTTAAGGAAGCAAGGACACAAAATCTGGAGATAGTTCCTGTGGGCGGTGGTTCCAATATTCTATTTGGAAATGTAGGAAATAGAGTGATTATTCTGGATGCTTATCTACCTGAAATTTTTCAGGTAGATCACAAAATTGTTATCGTATCATCCAATATGAAAATCAGCTCGTTTATTGATAAAACGATGCAGCATGGATTAGGTGGATTGGAATTTATTTCTGGTATTCCTGCCCATATCGGTGGAGCAATTCATATGAATGCTGGAGCCTTTGAAAAATGTATTTTTGATTATCTATTATGGATTGAATATGTAGATATGAAAGGCAATATTGAAATGATCAAGCACGAAGATCTTGATTTTGGATATAGAACGACATCGATAAATGGTTATATTATGAGGGCAGCTTTTAATTTGGAGAAAAAATCTAAAAAAGAAATATTAGCTGACAAAGAAGATATTATTTCCAAAAGATTTGAGCGACATCCATACAATTATCCTAGTTTGGGTAGTACATTCAAGAATCCAAAAAGTAAATTTGCCGGACAGTTAATAGAAGAATGCGGATTAAAAGGATTACAGATCGGTGGAGCACAGATCAGCGAGAAACATGCAAATTTTATTATTAATGTTGGAAACGCCACATTCAACGATGTATTTGAATTAATTAAAATTGCTCAGAAAACAGTGAAGAAACAAAAAGGCATAGAACTTGAATTGGAGATAAAGGTAATAAACTAATGAAGAAAAAAAGATCCGGTTCAAGCAGATATTTCTTATTCTTCATTGTGCTTATTCTGCTGATCTACGGAACTTACATTGGCATAAACAATTTGTTTACCAAATTAGATATTTTCAAAGTGGAATCAATTGTGATCAATGGAAATGAAAATTTAGAAACAGATTTCCTTAAGAATATATG
>JAGGWC010000158.1 GCA_021157645.1 Candidatus Cloacimonadota bacterium
AATTTATTCTTCAAAGAATTAAGATCAAGTTGCCCTAATATCTGCTCTACTTTTTCTTTATCTATATTTGTGTAGTTTTGCCAACGACCAAGGTATGGAAACCTTCCCATCAATACCAGATCTTCAACTGTGTAATCAAATTGAAGTTGGAAATCCTGTGGAATTATTGCAATCTGTTTTGCCAATTCCAGTCTTGACCAATCATGAAATTCCTTTCCGGAAATAAATACTTTTCCTTCTTTTTCAAGTTGGAAATCAATGATCGTTTTGAGTAAAGTGGATTTTCCTGCTCCATTAGGTCCTAAAAGAGCACAGAATTCTCCCTCATGAAAATCTATTGAAAAATCTTCCAAAACTCTTTTCTTCTGATACGAAACACTTACATTTCTTAAACTTATCATTTATTTTTACCTTTTATTGAAAAAACATTTGCCAATTCATACTAATTTCATATGTTATCTTCTAAGGAGAAGATAATGAATATTTCAACGAAGACTGAATATGCTGTACGCGCACTAACAGAACTTGCCATAAACTCTGCAGATAAACCAGTTTCTATTAATGACATTTGTAAAAATCGAAATCTTCCGGTGAAATATGTTGAACAACTCTTTCGTAAGCTGAAACAAAATGGACTTATAAAAAGTATTCACGGAGCAAAAGGCGGATATCAACTTGCATTGAAAATAAATAGCATCTCACTTAAAGATATTATGGAAGCCGTTGACGAAAACTATGTTGCTCCATTTTGTAATGGAAAACCGGAAAATAATGTACATTGTATTGGCTTACCTTGCGGTTTTAAAGAACTTTGGGATGAAATAAAAGAACATATGGAAAAATATTTTGACTCAATAAAGTTAGATCAAATCGTGGCAAGGTTATAAGGAGAATTTTATGGAAAGAATATATTTTAATAATTGCTTAACTTCCAAACCTGCACCGGAAGTTGTAGAAATAATTACTGAGTACATGAAAAATAAATATTATTTCCCTGAGAATTTTATAACTATGGGAACTGAAGCTTCTAATAATCTTGAAAAAGCAAAAAGGATTATAGCAGACTCAATTGCAGCAAGCAAAAAAGAAATTCATTTTACTTCCGGAGGAACTGCTGCTAATAATCTAGCGATAAAGGGTTATCTTACAGAAAATTCAAACAAAGGGACACACATAATTTGCTCTGTGATCGATTACCCAGATATTCTTACTAACGCTGCTTTCTTTGAAAATAGCGGATTTGATGTAACCTATCTTAACGCTGACAATGAAGGTTTTATTGATCTTAAACAACTCAAAGATTCCATTCGTGAAGATACAATATTATTTATGACAACAATGGGAAATCATACCGTCGGCGCAATTCAGCCAATAAAAGAGATCAGAGACATATTGGATAGTGCTAATCAAAAGATTGTGATGCATGTTGATGCTTGTGAAGCTTATGCCCGTATTCCAATAGATGTGAATGAACTAGGAATAGATCTAATGTCCATCAGTGCTCACAAAATTCATGGTCCCCAAGGTATTGGTGCTTTGTATCAGCGAAAAGGAATTATATTGGGACAGATTCAACATGGAGTAGACAGAATGGATAATCTGCAAACAGGCGGTATGAATATTGCTTCTATCGCTGGATTTGCTAAAGCTGTAGAACTTGCTTTCAACAATCTGGATGTAAATATTGCAAAGATACGCAAACTTTCTGATTATTTGCTGAATAAAATTGAATCAACAATTCCAAACACTTTATTGAATGGTCCGCGAGGAGTTAAACGTGTTTCTCATAATATCAATATTTCTTTTGATTATATCGAAGGAGAGGCAATAATGATGATGATGGACATGTTTGGCATTTCCATTTCTACTGGAAGTGCCTGTGCTTCCCAAGGATTAAAACCAAATTATGTTATGATGGCTCTCGGTAGAAATCATGAGCAATCACACAGCTCAATGAAATTTACACTTAGCAGGTACAATACATTCCGAGAGATAGATTATACTGTTGAGAAACTGGCTGAAGTAGTAAAAGAGCTTCGATCTCGAAGTCCACTTTGTAATTAATGTTAGTATATATAAGCTCTGCAAAATATAGTGTTTATTGTCATCCTGACGAATCTTACACGTTGTTTTCAGGAAGGATCTCTGCTTATAATGAGATTCTTTATGAGAGAATTATTGAAGATTTCCTCAGAAAGACAACCTTTTTTCAATTTTGCAGAACACTTTGATAAAAGATAATCAAGGAGAATATAATGCAATATTCACAGAAAGTTTTAGATCATTTTATGAAACCACATAATGTAGGTAAGATAGAAAATCCTGATGCGGAAGCTACCGAAGGTAGTCCAGCTTGCGGTGATCAAGTTTCCATTTTTATGAAGATTAACAATGAAACAAAGATCATTGAAGATATTAAATTTCAATCTTATGGCTGCGCTTCCAATATCGCCACAGGTTCCATTATAACTGATATGGCAATGGGTAAATCAATTGAAGAAGCAAAACACATAACATGGAAAGGTGCAGCTGAAGCTCTTGATGGGTTACCACCTGTTAAAATGCACTGCTCTGTACTTGCTGTAGACACACTTAAAAAAGCTATTAAGAAATATGAAATAAAGAAAGGCATAATTGAAGCAGAAACTTTCAGTAAAAAAACTATTGTTGAGGAACTCAAGAAAGTAATTTATCCTGGTGTTGGTGAAGATATCGTCACTCTTAAAATGGTTAAATATATTGGTTTAGAAAATGGTGTAGCAACCATTGATGTAGAAATTCCCAAATTTGATACACACCGTGATAATGTTGTCGAAGAGATCAAAGAACA
>JAGGWC010000206.1 GCA_021157645.1 Candidatus Cloacimonadota bacterium
AAGTATAATTGTATACTATAACACTGAGCGGAGTCGTAAAATTTGATTTGCCTACTCCTTGTTCTTCATTTACGCTAAATATGACACAAGCTCGGAAGAATTTATTTCCCATAATTTGAGGTGAATCATTTATGAAAAAGATCTTTTTAATATTAGTCCTATTTACATTATTTATTCGTTTGATAAGTTTGGAATTCTCTGAAATCAATAGTTCATTTAAAATTAGTGGAAGCTTTGAAGTAGATAAGATCAATACTGAACAAATAGAAGAAAATACTTTTGATAAGATTATTATTTCTAATTGCGAAAGCAGTTTAACATCAAATGCTTTTGAATTGCCTGTTTATTCTCGTCTTGTTTCTCTTCCTCCCACCGGAAATTACAAAAGTACTAACATTGAATATAATTACGATGAAATTGTACTATCCAATAAAATTGCATCAAAAAGATTTAATGAACAAGAAGATATTTATGCTGTTGATGAGTGGTTTCCAGAAGATATCATTGTTGTAGGAAAGCCTGCAATAATGCGAGGAAATAGATTCTCACAAATTTCTATCTCTCCTATTCAATACAATCCAAAACAAAATACTGTAAGAGTACTGAAAAATATAGAAATTGATTTTGAAATTGATTATTCTGATAATAGAAATCCATTAACAAAGGATATAGTTTCCTCTCATTTCAATAACATCGCATCTAAAAAAATTCTTGGAGCAAATAGCAGGATAAGCTCAGTTGGTGGAGAATATCTTTTTATTGCTCCAAGTAGTGTTGAGAGTATTTTACAGCCACTTCTCCGCTGGAAAGAAAAACTTGGTTTTAACACAAAACTTGCCTTAATTGATGATATTGGAACAACTGCTGAAGATATAAAAGCCTATCTGCAAAATGCTTATGACACTTGGGAAAATCCTCCTGAGTTTGTTATCTTGGTTGGTGATGTTTCTGGAGTGATTCAGTGCCCAGCTTTTTTTGTTGAAGGCTATTTGACACCTTGGGATGTAAGTGATCATAATTATACTCTTCTAGATGGTGACGATTATTTCCCTGATATTTTTATTGGAAGATTATCTGTTCAAAGTCAAATGGAACTGATGACTGTAATTTCTAAAATTATTAATTATGAAAGAAATCCTTTTGTAGAAATTCCTTGGCAGAAACGTGCTTTAATGGTTGGTCACGTCGAAGAATGGAATGGTTACTCTCAGCGTGAAATTTTGATGGGAATCCGAAACAAACTACTTGATTTTGAATATACAACTGTCGATACGTTCATAAGTCCTTGGCAGCAAGGGAATACCCAGCTTGCAAACATTATAAGTGAAGGTGAATCATTTGTCTGTTATCGTGGAGCCGGCTCTCCTTCCTATTGGAGTGGTGGCTATACAGGACCCATGTTTACGATTGATGATATAGATTTATTAAATAATGGATTTATGTTACCTTTAGTTACGAGCATGACTTGTGGTGGCGGTGATTTTGCTTCTGAGCAATTTACAACCTGTTTCGGTGAAAAATGGATTACATGCGGAAATCCATCGGAGCCTTTTGGTGCAATCGGGTTTATAGGACCAAGTGAGTATGACACAAAAACCTGGTTCAATAATGCTAATGCAATGGGAATTTATCAGGGAATTACACAAGAAGGTTTATTTCGTTGCGGAGAGATGCTGTTGCGTGGAAAGATGGAACTGTACAATAATTATCCGCAAAATCATGCTTGGGGTGGTTCACTAGATTCAGATCAATTCTATTTTTATGTTTATAATCTATTGGGAGATCCCGGATTACAAATATTAACAGATATACCCAAAGAGCTAGAACTTATCTATGATACTGAAATTCCAAATTCTGCTAATTTTATAGAGGTACAATTAAACAACTTTGAAAATGATCTTGCTGAATTTACGATTGCCATCACTTCTGAAAATAGTCTTATGGCAACTGGAATTACTGATGCAAATGGAATTGCGATAATTCCTATTAATTTACCTGCAGGTGATTATGAAGTAACTGCGTCTAAATATTGTTATATTCCATTAACTGACAATCTGATTGTAAATTCAAATGCCTCTCTTATTTTAGAGAATTTTTCTTTTTCAGAACAATTAATTTCAGGGCAAAACTCCAATTTGGAATTTACTTTTGCGAATATTGGAATAGCTGATATTGAGAATATTACAATCATGATTTCATGCGATAATGAAAACATTTCTTTTTCAAATAGTTTATTTGTTTTGAGCCTTTTAGAAGCTGGGCAGAATTACTCAGATGAATTAGAAATACAGGTTTCTGAGGGTTGGAATGATGGAGAAGAAGTTCAATTATTTTTGGATATTACTTCTGATAGTGGAGATTATGAATTCCTGATCCTATCGGAAATTATTTCACCTGAACTTATTGTTTCTGAATTTCTTGTTCAAAATTCAACCAATTGCCTAATTCAGAATGAAACAGCAGATATTACTATTGAACTTTTAAATTGTGGAAATTATCAAACTGGTAATTTTCAAGCTGAACTAATATGTATAAATGAGAATGCAGTAATCGAAAATGTTTTGGCAAACTATGTTAACATTCAGCAAAACGAAACTGGAACAGTTAATTTTACAATTATACCTGAAAATGTGATCACTGGTGAACTTGCACAATTTGAGATGGTAATAACGAATAATGATAATATTCTATATAACATTAGTTTTAATTTCCCGATTGGCATTATTGATTCAACCAGCGTAACATTTTGTGAAAATGGTTATTATGCAATTGAATCTAGTGATGTAGGAAATTTCAATGCACCTGAATATGACTGGATCGAGATTGATCCTAATTATGGAGGTGACGGATCACTTTTAAACTCTGATCATACTACTCAGGATGGATTTACCAAAGTTATTCCTCTTCCATTCCAATTTAATTATTTTGGCAATTTCTATGATCATATCTCAGTTTGTTCCGAGGGTTATATTTCAATGGATCCAACACCGCTTATATTTCATAGAAATCGTAATATTCCCTCCGGAGTTGGTCCTGCCGGAATGATAGCTCCTTTCTGGGATAACTTAATAGATGGCAGAATTTATGTGAAATAC
This sequence comes from Candidatus Cloacimonadota bacterium, assembly GCA_021157645.1. Classification (GTDB taxonomy): domain Bacteria; phylum Cloacimonadota; class Cloacimonadia; order Cloacimonadales; family TCS61; genus Tenebribacter. Next base: position 3,096 of record JAGGWC010000206.1, read on the forward strand.
GACGAAGAGAACAATTACTTTGTAATTGAATGGTCAGATTTTAAAAATGAATTTGATGAAACTGATGAAACATTTCAAGTTATTCTATACGATCCAGAATTTTACTTCACAGCTACTGAAAATAAACTAATAAAATTCCAATATAAAGAAGTTAATAACAATGATCAGGATAATAATTTTGCAACTGTAGGAATAGAAAATTATCAACAAACCGATGGTTTATTGATAACTTTCTCAAATATTTATCCAATTACAACACATGAATTGCAAAATCAAACTGCAATTCTATTTCTTAATAATACCGATAGCGGAATTCCTTTCATAAGTACTGCTCCAGAAAATTACAATTTTAGTATTCCTGCTGATTCTACTTTTTCAGTTGATCTCAATTTATCAAATGCCCTTGGTTCTTCCGAAGTTTTCTATGAAGTATCATTAGCACATTTTGCCAGAGTGCCTTCAGATTACCCATCCAATTTTAATGAAGATTTCTCCAGAAGCATCGAAGGTAATTTCATTATAAATTTGACTCCACCTTACATTCCGATAGTACCACTGGATTTCCATTTTTATTTAGTTCATCCAAACGTTGATGGTGAAGGTATTCAAGGCATCACAATTGATTTTCCACCTGGATTTTACGTAAATAGTGCTACAAATATTGGTGAACTGGAATTTAATAACGAAATTGGTGATGGAGCCGAACTTAGTTGGGGTTTTGAAACAGGGATCAGTATTCCTCCTTCTTCTTCTGGAATTCACATCTTTGTGAACGTGACAATTGATGAGAATCAAACATCTCCTGTAGAAATTAATTGGTATATAGAAGGAGATGGAACTGGAGCTACACCCCACCAGGTAAGCGGCTCGTTTATTGTGAATCCAACTAGTGATGAATATCTCTGGGTAACTTACCCAAACGGCGGAGAATCTGTCGTTCCTTCAATACAAGATACATTAAGATGGAATAAATACGGAGATGCGGAATTTGTAAAAATAATGATCAGCAAAGATAACATGATAAGCTGGCAGATGATAAATGAAATGACAGAAAACTCAGGATCATATCCATACATGTTCGATGGTCCGCTCAGTAATGAATGCCGAATCAAAATATCAACTCTTGATGAGGATAGTTATGATATTTCCGATAGTTTATTTACCATTTCAGCTTTTAATATCACTCAACCAGAAGAAGCTTCCACCCTTTCATATGGAGTAACGGATACGTTAACCTGGATCGATACAGGGAATTACGATAATGTGAAGATTGAGTTTTCTGCTAATAATGGATATTCATGGGAAACAATATCCGAAACTGAAGAAAATACAGGTTCATTTGTTTATACAGTTCCCGGACCTCCATCTGAATACTGTCTCTTCCAAATTAGCAATATTACAGGCACAGTACAAAATATATCCAGACCGTTTACTATAGTTGATTCACCAGTTAACTGGCTTTCAATAGAAAACACTTTAGGAATCATCCCCGCAGGTGGAAATGTTAATAATTCGATTACTATCTCATCAAATGAACTAACTCCTGCAACATATGTTGCGGTTATTAAAATCATAACAGATATTGGTCAAATACTGAATATTCCTATTACACTGGAAGTATATACAACCATACCACCGATTGAAAATTACGTACTCAAGCAAAATTATCCAAACCCATTCAATCCTTTTACACGGATTGAATATGATGTTCCAAAAGCAGGAAAGATAACCATTAAAATTTATAATATCAAGGGACAGTATGTTAAAACACTTATTAATGAATATAAAGAACTAGGAGCATATGAAACTTATTGGGACGGAACTGACGATAAAAACAGGAATGTAAGTTCTGGGGTTTATTTATACCAACTTGAATCGGATAATGCTACAAAAACAAATAAAATGATATTGATCAAATAAGTTTATATTTTAATTGCTCTCAAGTTTGTTTTGATATTTATAGATTTTCCCTTATTTTGGGTAGATTATTTTAATATTTGTTAAATTTATAATTATACTCTTTTTGAATAGAGATTATCTTTCAATCTGATATGCCATTTCAAACCATTTTCTATTTTATATGTCACTTCACCTTTCAATTGATAATTAATGAGATCAAACACAGTTCTAAGTCCCATTGAATTAACATTTTCTAGATCGATCTCATTTGGAATTCCAGCTCCATTATCGCTTATAAGAATGTTAATTGTATTGTCGTCATCTTTGTATAATTGAATGCAAATCTTATCATTCCCATTATAGGAGAAAGCATGCATGAATACGTTGGATATAAGCTCATTTAAAACTAAACCTAATGGTATAGCTAAATCAATTAAAACGAATAAGTCATCCAGCTCTAATTTTAGTGATATAGTATCCAATTGGACTCTATAACTTACCATCAGTAATCTAACGAGATCATTAATATACTCTTTCAAATTAATATGAGATAAATCTTGAGATTGGTATAATTTTTGATGCACGAGACTCATTGATTTTATTTTATTAATTACCTTATCAAGTGAATCAAACATAAAATCTATATCCTTACTCTCGGTATGTGTCCTGTTTTCTAAGCTTGCGGATTGTATTCGTAACATTGAGATGATGATTTGCATGTTATTTTTAGTTCGATGGTATAATTCACGTAGCAATATATCCTTTTCTTCCAGATTTTTCTTTATTTGATCTGCTGCTAACTTATTCTTAATTGCCAGAGCAATTTCTTTAGAAGCAAAGGTGAGAATTTCAACATCATCTTCAGTATAAAGATTTGGATCATCATAACTTTGAACAGCTATAACACCAATTACTTTGTTTTCAATTTTTAGAGGAACACCCAGCCAAATCTCAGAAGCCGCACCAATTGTTTCGATTAAATTTTTCTTAGTTAATTCTATTATTATCTTCTTTGTTGCAAGAAGAGGTTTGCCAATGTCAATAAGATATTTAGTTATGGTTTTCCCAGCTGGGAATGTTTCATAATTATCTTTTTCATCAACATTAAAAGGAAGTGAAAGTGTATCAGTTTTTTCATCATATAAAGTTATATAAAAATTTGTTGTATCAATAACATCGCTCAAATAATTTTTTATCTTGTGATAAAAGTCTTGCATGTTATCTGTTATGTTAATTGCATTGGAGATATGATAGAACAGTTTTTGGATTTGTTCAGCTTTCTTACGTTCGGTGATGTTTTCAATAATAGTGAATTCAAAAAGTGGTTTTTCTTCCTTATCATCACGAACAAGTTGTGTTCGTATGGAAACATAAACTATCTTTCCATTTTTATGAATACATTTTTTCTCAAGATCGTAGTAGGGTATTTTACCATCTACTAATTTTTGATGTAAATTCTTATTAATATCTATATCATCTGGATGAGAGAAGTAATTATAATGTTTATTTATCATTTCTTTGCGCGAATAACCTATCATTTCACACACAGAAGGATTCACGTCTATGTAGACACCATTCAGATTTGTGATAGTGAATCCAATAGGAGAATTATCAATCATCATTCGCAGTTTATCTTCACTTTCCTTAAGTGCTTTCTCTGCCATTTTGCGCTTGGTGATGTCACGGACAATTGCCTGAATATGTGATCCATTTGAAAGTTCTATCAAATTTAAACTGATCTCTGTATTAAACACTTCTCCATTTATTTTTTTATGTTGCCATTCAAAAAATTGTGGATTTCCATTCAGAGCTGCATTGATCTTTTCCAATGATTTTTCATTTGATTGTCTTCCATCAAGCTGATAAGAAGGGGAAAATTCCCCTGGAGAATGACCAATTATTTCATCTCGTGTGCATCCAAACATTTCCAGTGTTTTCAAGTTGCAGTCAGTAAATTTATCACTACTTATAAGAAAAATTGCATCACTTGCAGATTCAAACAGCATTCGATAATCTGCTTCCGATTCTTTTAGCTTTTCTAGTATTTTAATCTTAGATTTTAATTTATCATTTTCTTTGAGAAGTTGTTCGTTTATTCTGTTCTCGCTTTCCATTTGAGTCCTCTCATCATTTATTCCTTTAATCAGGACTTGGCTTTATATACAGTCTTTACCGTATACAAAAAATAGAATATTAAATACACTACTAATATAATG
>JAGGWC010000001.1 GCA_021157645.1 Candidatus Cloacimonadota bacterium
AAATGCTCGCCTTTTAAAGTTTTTGAATATTTTTCAGTATAATCACTGTAAAAATTTACGCCGGATACTGCAAGAATATGAAAAACATAATTTGTCCCTTTATCAGCTACAGCAACTACCTGTTTCATAAACTCACTCCTTTTTTACATGTTTTTACAATCTAATTTTATCATAAAAGAGTTTCGCGATTTATACTAAAAGAAATAGCCCTAAAATTCACCTTCTTATAAAAAATCAAACATGATAATATATAACCATAAAAAGAAATCACTTTCTTAATATTTTTACAAAATTACAACATGAACAACTATTAAATGATTTAATTTTTTTGCTAATTCTGCCAATTTGTCTACTGCAATAGTCATTTTCAAAAGAAAACGAACAACACAGTAGTTGCATATGGTAAATATAGTCTGAATAAGAAAGATTTCCTGTATTAATCATCACTACTTTATTGTTATTCTAAACAATGTAAAGAAACTTATTTTTCTAATGACAATTATTCGAGTTCCTACGTCATTTACTCCCCTGAATGATTACGTGTTATGCTTATAATACCAGAATTGGAAAGCAGAAAAAACAAGGACTCTACCTATCGTTTTAGCTTGAAACGAATATTAATTAAAATCGTTTCTATATAAAACTATTTTTGTGGTTATTTTCATAATTCGTTTTGTTTTAAAACTAATATATGGTATAATAGTTTCGAAATAAAACGAAAGGCGGGATATTAATGGACACGATTGAAATAATTGAAAGACTAGAATCAAGAAAAGTAAGGATGGTAAGTGCCCTTCCAGATAGAAAAAGATTATATTTTGAAAAACTAGAAAAAATAGAAAATGAAAGAGGAATATTGTTATATGGTCCAAGAGGTGTTGGAAAAACAACATATTTACTAATCAATGCAAAAAAATATAATTTTTTCTACGTTTCAGGTGATGACCCACTACTTTCTCAAATTTCTCTTTACAATCTTGGAGAAAGAATTTTTCTAGAGGGATTTAATGGATTAATAATTGATGAAGTACACTTTTTAAACAATTGGAGTTTACAAATAAAATCTTTGTATGATTCTTTCCCGGATAAAAAGATCTGGATAAGTGATAGTAGTAGCATCATTTTAAGAAAAGGTATTGCAGACCTTTCAAGAAGATTTATAAAGGTTAGAATGCCTCTATTATCATTTAGAGAATATATTCACCTTGCAACTGGAGTAAAAATAGATGAAATAGAATCTCCTTTTACTTTTGATAGGGAATATATAGTTTCATTAACAAAAGATATAGAAGTTTTAAAGCTATTTAAAGAGTATTCTTCATCAGGTACGCGTCCATTTTTCCTGGAAGGAAATTTTTCCGAAAAAATGAAAAATGTTCTAGAAAAAACATTATATAATGACATTCCATATTTTTTAGAATCAGTTAGAGATAATCACCTGCGCTTGATGAATGCAATTATTAGTTATCTGCTTTATTCAAAAATTCCCACCATTAATGTTGATTCAATGTGTAAAGAATGGGGTGTTGGGAAACCAAAACTATACGAACTTATGCGTGTTATGGAAGAATCTGAATTGATTAATATTGTTTACAAAGAAAGAAATTTTAAAGTAAATTCAAAAGGAGATAAAATCTTTCCTTCTGATCCATCATATTATTACATATATGACGGGGAAATAGGAAATTTCAGAGAAGCGTTTGTCGTCTTTGCTTTAAAGGAAAAAGGAAATGTATATTCAATAAAAAATGAAAAAGATGGAGATTTTATCTTTAATGGTATAAAAATTGAAGTTGGTGGAAAAAATAAAAAACGAAAAAATTCTGAGTTTGTTATAAGGGACGATTTAGATTTACCTATTAGAAACAAAATCCCATTGTGGGTACTTGGGCTTTTGTGGTAATATATGTAATTTCATAATTTTAATTTCTTCAATACTTCCTCTAAGAAAGCTGCGCATAATATTATAAAAAATCATAGGCTTTGTACTTCTTCACTGGGTTATGCGAGTTTGCAAAACAAAAGTTTTATGAATTTTCGACATTCAGGAATTTTCATGGTGTAATGTTACAACAAAATGTTTATATTATTGTTTTTATCCGTATTTCGCATGTCTTTTCCTCCATACATCCCGTAAAAACCACCCCCGGTGGGGTGGTGAAATTTGCAGATAAGAAATAATGTGGTTAATATTTTAATAAACCTCGAAGCAAGTGGAGTATATCCTGTTAGAAGCTTCAGACTGTGGAGGAATAAGTATGAAATAGATAATTCAACACTTACATTTTACACCTTGCACTAGCAAGAAGATACGCAAGCCAGAGAAAATTATCTACAGCTGCACATCACTACGTTCAATCATATAAATTATCCAAAACTATCCCTTACCCATCCGGAATAGTGAGTGCATTAAATGGATTAGCCTGGAGTACAAAAAAACTTCACCCAATATGGGTTTATATCATTTCCCAAAAAGCAACATTTTGGCATTTTTTCTATACCATTTTAAACATTTCCATATTTCGATCATACAACTTCTTATAAATTTCATAATACTTATCATAAATCTTTTTATTATCTAAGTTTGGAAGAATAGGTTCAGTAAACTTTACCCACTCCTTTATTTTTTCTTCTCTTTCTATTACACCAACTCCTAAACCTGCAAGGAAAGCATCTCCATATGGTGCTTCAACGTTACTGGAAATTTTTTTCATCTTGTATCCTGTTACATCTGCAAAAATACTTACCCAAACTGTTGATTTTGAAACACCACCTACTATAAGACATTCGTCATTTAATTTTAATCCAGCATTTTGTCCTTCTTCCATATTATGTCTTAATGAATATGCTACTCCTTCCATCAACGCTTTATATATATGTTCCCTTTTATGATACAAACTCAAACCAAAAACTATCCCTTTTGCATATGGATCCCAAATTGGTGATCTCTCTCCCATAAAATAAGGCAATACTATTAATCCTTTACTTCCAGGTTCTATATCTCTTACTTCTTCATCTAATATTTGATAAGGTGACTTTCCTAACCTTTTTCCCGCTATTGTTTCGATACTTCCAAACTGATTGTTATACCATTTTGCTAACGCTCCAGCAGTTGCTGCCCCTCCAAAGGTATATATTTTTTCAGTATCTTTTACAACATATGGAAAATTAACCAATCCAAATACCGGATTATCTTTTCCATTCACTGTCCCCCAGCACATGGATGTGCCAACCATTGCTACATGCTCGCCTTCATATAACGAACCTGCAGATAATTGTGCAACAGGAGCATCTATCCCACCTGCTATAACTGGTGTACCCTCCAATAAACCGCAATTTTCTGATGCAGCTTTTTTAATTCTTCCAACAATTTCAGAGGATTTTACTATTCTCTCTGGAAGATATTCTAAAGGAATTCCCAACTCGGCACATAATTCTTTCGACCAATTTAATTTATTTAAATCAAAAATCCCACCTATGTTTCCTGCCGAAGAATAATCTATAGCTATCTCATTTGTCATATGATAAATTACATAATCTTTCGGGGTAATAAATTTGTATATTCTTTTCCATATTTCTGGTTCATGATTCTTTATCCATAACATCTTAGTAAAACCGTAATAAGAATCAACATAATTACCAGTTATTTTAAATAGCGTAGTTTTATCTATATTTTTCTTTACCCATTCAGTTTCATCCACTGCTCTCCTATCCATCCATATCAAACATGGTCTCAATGGCTTAATTTCCTTATCGACAGGTATTCCTGAACCTCCGTACAACCCACTAAAAGCTACGGCTATGATTTCCTTCTTTTCTACTTTTGATTTCTCTACAATTTCTCTTATTACTTTATAACTAGCTTTCAACCATATATCTGGCCATTGTTCTGCCCAATTGGGTTTTGGAGTCATTACATCATATTCACTTGAAGCTTCAGAAATGACATTCCCGTTAATATCAACAAGTACTGCTTTTGTTCCCTGAGTTCCTACATCAACACCAAGCAAATACAAATGCTTCACCCCCTCACTTAATATATTTTCAAATCTATTGAATAATTAATAGAAAGTTCCCTCAATTTTCTTTTGACATTTTCCAATTTTTCTTTAGATGTCTCCTTTAAAGGAAATCTGACACTCCCAAGATCTATGCCTCTTAACTTCAAAACAGATTTCAATAATGGGATATCACCACCATTACCTATAGCTAACGAAAATTGAGAAAGTATTTCTTGATATTCATAAGCATTGCTTAATTTTCCTTCTTTAAAATACTTCCATACTTTATCAAAAAATTCAGGGAAAATACCTCCAGGTCCAGAAACACATCCCTTAGCTCCCATTACCAAAGAAGCTAAAAATGCTTCATCATATCCAACAAAGATATTTAAACCAGTTCTTAACAACGATAAAATGTGAGTAAAATTTCCACTACTATCTTTTACTCCTATAAAATTAGAATAATTATTCTTTAATTTCTCAACTATTTCAGTTTTTATCCAATTATTAGTTAAACCTGGTATATTGTATCCCAAAACTGGTATCTCGCCAGCCTTTTCGCAAATAAACCTGTAAAAACACAAGATTTCATCGTCGGAATATCTGTAGTAAAATGGGGTAACAACCGCTACAGCATCAACTGCTAAATTTTTTGAAAATTCTATCATTTCTTCTATCTCTCTGTAATCTAAAGCCCCACAATGTGAAATAACTTTTAACTTTCCTTCTGCATGTTTTTTAAATTCATATAATAACTTCTTTTTTTCATCTAGATCTAATAATAATCCCTCTCCTGTCGTTCCATTAACAAAAATCCCGTGTACTCCTCGCTCGTATAAAAAATCAATGTAATCTTTTATTGGAGATAAATCTATTTTACTTCCCTTGCTATTCATAGGAGTTAATGTTGCCACAATTATTCCTTCTAAATTTTCCACCTTACCACCTCACCCTTTGTATCCAAACAATCTTGGAATAAGTAACACGAAATCTGGCCAATATGTGATTATCATTAAAGCTAAAATTTCAACTGGAATCCAGTATTTTATCATTTCTTTAAAAACATCTTTTACAGGGGTACCACTTATTGCACTTGTTATATAACCAGTTTGACCATATGGTGGTGTATCAAGAGCCATCATCAAATTTACTGTTGTAATGACCCCAAAATGAACCAAATCAATGCCAGCTTTTTGAATAAGTGGCAAAATCATCGGAATTACAACAAGTTGAATTATTGATACATCAACAAACATTCCAAGAATAAAATATAAGATATTTATTCCAAGTAATAACAATATTTTGTTCGAAAGCAAACCAGATTTTATAAAAGCAGTTGTAATTGCTGCAGGAACTTGTTCACGAGCCATAATATAGGAAACAATATAAGCTGCTGCTACTATAATGCTTATAAAACCTATAGATTGAACAGTATTTATCAAAATTTTGTATAACTTCTTTAATCCTAAAGTTCTATAAACAATAAAACCTATAATAATAACATATAATCCAACAACAGCTGCAGCTTCAGTAGCAGTGAAAACCCCTCCATATATGCCCGCAAGCAAAATTATTGGGGCTAGCAGAGCAGGAAAAGATTTCCAGAAAGATCTAATCAATACTGAAAACGGAAATTTTTGGCCAATAGGATAATTTCTCTTTTTAGATAAATAGAAAACCACCAACATTTCTAAAACACCAAGAAATAAGCCTGGCAAAAATCCAGCTAGAAATAAATAACCTAATGAAGCACCAGTAAGCATTGAATAAATAACCATAGGAATACTAGGTGGAATAATCGGGCCTATAGTAGCCGATGCTGAAGTAACCGCACAAGAAAAGGGGCCATCGTATCCTGCATCTTGCATTGCTTTTATTTCAATTGCTCCAATACCTGCTACATCTGCTATTTCCGATCCACTCATTCCGGCAAAAATTATACTAGCTAAAATATTCGCATACCCGAGTCCTCCTCGAATTTTTCCCATAGCTTTAACAATAAAATCAAACATAATTTCAGTAATTTTACATTCATTCATTACATTAGCAGTAAAAATAAATAACGGAACAGCAATTAAAACTGTCTGAGATGAAAAATGAATAACAAGCATATCAATAAGCCCAGATAAACTTAATCCAGAAAAAAGCATATATAAAATTCCACTAGCAATCATTGCTAAAGCAAGAGGATATCCAAAAAGAAACATCAATCCGAAAGTTAGAAAGAATATTGTTAAAGACATTATTTCTCCTCCAGATTCTTCAGTTTTTTCAATTCATTAATATTTTTTACAATTCCTTCAATATTATGGATAATTATCAAAATCATAAACAAAGGAAGACAAATAATTAAGTAAGTCCAAGGAATTTGTAAAACTTGAGATTTTATAATTTTATACCAAAAAGCTTGACTAATAACAGGATATAAAGAAATTACAAACGTGAAAATAATGATAAAATCAAATATCATTTCTATAATTATCTGCACTTTTCTAGAAAATTTTTCAATTACAATATTAAATCTTATATGTTTATTTAATTTTTTTGCATAAGCAGCACTCAAAAGAGTAACCCAAACAAAACTATATGAAGAGATTTCGTAAAGAGCTGGTGATGGATTATTCAAAACATATCTCATAAATACTTGTCCTATCATACTTAAAAATAATAGTAAGAAAAAAATAACTGATAGATGAACTTCTATGAAATCGATTAAAGCTTTATAAACTTTCTTCACAAAACCACTCCTTTAAAGAAAATGTGGAAGCCATGTAGCTTCCACACATTTTAAGTTTTACATATTTTGGATTTTTTCGTACATTCCTTTTCCCCAAATTTTGTCAAATTCAGGTTGACTGTAATATTCTAATGCATGTTTCATGAATGCTTCTTTATCAGGAATTATAATTTCAATTCCATAATCTTTTACAAATTTATCCAATAGTTCTGCTTCTTGTTCGGAAACTAAATAATTCATATAATATCTTGCAACTTCCATAGCTTTCTTTATATATACCTTATATTCCTCAGGCATTGATTGCCACAATTTCTCATTAATCACAGGATTTAAAATACCAATCAAATGATCTGTCAAAACAATATAATGTGTAACCTCAACAAACTTTGCTGATAAATCGGTTGGAAGTGGATTATCTTGACCATCAATTGCTCCAGTTTTTAAACCTAAATAAACATCGGTAAAATCCATAGGAGTTGGTTGTGCACCAAGTGCTCTTCCCATATCCAAATACACCTTACTATTTGGCATTCTTAGCTTAACTCCTTTTAAGTCCTCTGGAGTTTTTACGGAGCCAACTTTAGCAGTTAAATTCAGTTCTCTTGTGCCCAAATACCACGTATCTAGAACTCTTAAATTACTTTTCTGAGCAAGTTTATCAAACATATCTTGAACCATTTTACTTGTCATTACTCTGTACATATGATCTAAATCTTTAAAAACATAGGCTGCATTAAATACTCCAAATTCAGGCATTCCACCTATATCAGCAAACCAAGCTGGTCCTGTATCACAGAGCATATCCAAATCCCCGCGCATAACCGCCAAAATCATTGACCTTTGATCACCCAATTGACCGGAATGAAAAATCTGAACTTCAATATTTCCTCCACTAAGTCCTTTAACTACTTCTGCAAATTTTTCCATGGCTTTCACTTGTGGTTGTGTGGGAGCTGCAACAGTTCCAAATTTCAAAACATACTTCGGAGCACTTATTACTAATACCGAAAAAACAATCAACAAAGTAACCATAAGAATCTTCTTCATAATACCACCCTCCTTAAAATTCACTCTAATAACGCAAACGTTTGCTTGCACGTTGTTATTATACAATAATTCATTTTATTATCCAAGATTATTTATAGGTTTTTTATAGCAATTATTAGGGATTATTTCTAAATATTATTCAAATTCTTGATTAGATGTTTTGTTTATATTGTGTTACAATATATTATAAATAGTACTCAAACATTTGCGTGGTGATTCAATGAATATTACTAAGATTGCAAAGGAACTGAAAGTTCATCCTTCTACAGTTTCAAGAGCACTTTCTGGAAAACCCGGTGTTAGTGATGAGCTTAGAAACAAAATAATACAATACGCGGAAAAAATTGGATATTATCCAGATGCAAGAGCTAGTTCT
>JAGGWC010000184.1 GCA_021157645.1 Candidatus Cloacimonadota bacterium
ATATATGCGAATTTTCTGGAGATTGAAAATTATTAATGAAGAGCGATTAACAGAAATTTCTGATTGCATCATTGTAGCTAATCACATATCTGCATATGATCCCCCTTTTATTGGGTCTATCATCCCAACAGAAATTCATTATCTTGCCAAATCGGAATTATTTAAAAATAAACTGTTTGCAGCTTTTCTTCTATTTTTAAATTGTATTCCCGTTAAACGTGGTAGAATAGATAGATCTGCAATTACAATGGTAAAACTTGTTCTCAGAAAAGGGCATTCAATTCTAATTTTTCCGGAAGGTACAAGAAAATCAAATAAAGTTAAATCCGGAATAGGAAAATTTGCGATTGAAGCAAAAAAGGATATTTGTCCCATATATATTCATAATTCAACAAATTTTTTAAAATGCTTTTTGAGAAAGAAAAGACTTAAAATTGTTATTGGCGAAAAAATAAAAACAACATCTTTTGCTGAAATGAAAAGTACAAGAGAAAATTATAAGAATCTGGCAGAAAGTGTTATGAAAAAAGTGTATGAGTTAAAAAATGAATGTTAGAATAGCAAGAAATTCCGGTTTTTGCTTTGGAGTAAAAAGAGCAATCAAAATTGCACTCAAAACATCAGAAGTTAATCATGAAGTTGTTACTCTCGGTCCAATTATTCATAATCCACAAATGGTTGCAAAACTTGAGAGTCAAAATATATTTAAAGTTGATAACATTAAACAGATAAAAGGTCGTCCTACAATAATCAGATCGCATGGTGTAAAAAAAGAAATTTTGGAAGAATTAGAAAAAGAAAACATTGAAATCATTAATGCTACTTGTCCGTATGTTTCAAAAACTCAGGATTATGCGAAATCGTTATCAGAAGATGGTTATAATCTAATTATTTTAGGTGATAGTAATCACCCTGAAGTTCAAGCTTTGCGTTCATATGTAGATAAAAAAGTTATAATCGTGGCAGATGCAGATGAACTTGAGGATAAACAATTTAAAAAAGTTGGAATTATTTCTCAAACGACTAGAAGAGTAGAAGATCTTCAAAAATTGGTAAAGAAATTAGTCCCCAAATGTCATGAGATGCGTGTTATAAACACTATTTGCAATGCTACAACCATCAGGCAGATTTCAACTTTAGATCTTGCAAAAGAGAGTGACATCATGATTGTAGTAGGTGGTAAAAATAGTTCGAATACAAAAATGCTTGCCAAAATTTGCAAAAGTTTAGTAAAGACCTATCATATTGAAACAGCTAGTGAAATCGATAAAATGTGGTTCAAAGATAAGCAGGATATTGGTTTAACCGCTGGAGCTTCTACGCCTAATTGGGTAATTGTGGAAGTATACAATAAAATGTTAGAGTGTGTAGGGAATATTAATAAAGTCGATAATATCGAGGATATTCCTGGTTTTAAGGAGGAGTAATGTTTGTTAACGATCAAAAAGATGAAGTTTTAGAAACTAATGAAACTATCGAAAAAACAGAAGATGAAAAATCTGAAGTTAAAGAAGAAACTAAAGAAGAAACTAAAGAAGAGAAGAAAACAGAAGTAAAAGAGGAAGAAAAGAAAGAAGAAAAAGAAGAATCAGGTAATGATGAAATTGAAGAAGATATGGAATCTTTACTTGATGAACATTTCAAAAAATTTGAACAAGGAAAAATTGTAGAAGGTATTGTAGTGAGTGTTGATGAACGCTCAGTTCTTGTTGATATTGGTTTCAAATCTGAAAGTGCGATATCAATTCGTGAATTTTCAAATTCTAATTTACCTGAAGCAGGTAGTAAAATTAAAGTTTATATCGATTCTGTGGAAGACGGCATTGGAAGACTTAGACTTTCTAAAAAGAAAGCAGATTTTTATCTAAATTTGGAAAAACTTGAAAAGATCATGGAAAAAAATCAATCCGTTACTGGAATTCTCAGACGTCGTGTAAAAGGTGGGATGATAGTAGATCTGGAAAATTTGGAAGCTTTTTTACCAGGATCACAAATTTCCACAAAACCTATCCCGAATTTAGATCAATTCATAGGAAAAGAAACAGAATTTAAAATTATTAAAATTGATAAAGATCGCCGGAATATCATCGTTTCCAGAAAACAGGTTCTCATCGAGGAGCAGCAATCACGCTTAGAGGGTTTGAAAAAAGAAATTTCTGAAGGTGCAGAACTTGACGGTGAAGTTAGAAATATTACTGATTATGGTGCTTTTATTGACTTAGGTGGAATTGATGGCTTGCTCCATATTACCGATATGAGCTGGGGGCACATCAAACATCCTTCTGATATGTTGAATATTGGGGATAAAGTTAAAGTTAAAATACTGAAATTTGATATAGAAAATGAAAAAGTTTCACTAGGTTTAAAACAGCTGGTTCCACATCCATGGGAAAATATAGAAACAAAATATCCAGAAGGAACAATTGTTTCCGGTAAAGTTGTAAACATAACCAATTACGGTGCTTTTGTAGAACTTGAATCAGGAGTTGAAGGACTTGTTCATGTTTCAGAAATGAGTTGGACAAAAAAAATAAAGCATCCCAAACAAATGTTTAAAAAGGGAGATTCAATAAAAGCTATTGTTCTTTCTACTTCTAAAGAAGA
>JAGGWC010000090.1 GCA_021157645.1 Candidatus Cloacimonadota bacterium
CTCTAAAAGAAATTTTGGTATCGGCTCAGACGGAATAGTATTAATTCTCAATTCAGAAACTTGCGATGCAAAAATGGGAATGTTCAATGCAGACGGTTCTGAAGGAAAGATGTGCGGATCTGCTCTACGATGCGTTTCGTATTATCTATCACAAAAAATGGGAAAAGATGAAGTAACAATAGAAACTCTTGCCGGCATTAAAACCGGAATTATCAAAAGCAAAAAAGAGAGACTGGTAACAATTAATTTTGGAATTCCTAAATTTATTCAGGATGATGAGATCACTATTGATGGTTACAAAGGAAATTTAATATCTATTGGAAATCCGCATTTTGTTACTTTCATGGATTCCCTTTCCGATAATATAGCCAATAATCAAGGACCAATTATTGATGATCCTGCAAATTTCCCAGATGGGATCAATGTTGAATTCACGAAAAAAATAAGCGAAAGCGAAATTGATATAAAAATATGGGAACGTGGAAGTGGAGCAACTCTTGCTTGTGGTACGGGAGCTTGTGCAGCAACTTTCTGCGGATTAAAAAAGGGAATTCTAAAATCACCTGTTCTTGTGCAAATGCCTGGTGGAAGTGTGACTGTTGAATTAAAAAAGAACAACATTTTTTTAACTGGGAAAGTAGATCACGTATTTAATGGCAGTATAGAAATATGAAAAAATACTTATTTATTATTATCCTGATTTTATTTGTTGCTTCTCTTCAAGCAAAAAGTAAATGGCTGGGGGAAGATAAAGTCCTACATTTTGCAGGAAGTACATTTCTCACCTACTGGAATTATGGCGTAAGTAAAGATATTTTAGGACAAAACTCCAAAAAAAGTGTTTATTTTACTATCTCATTCACACTTGCTTTAGGAACAATAAAAGAGTATAGTGATAAAAAACTAAAGAAAACAGATTTTAGCTGGCATGACCTGATTTATGATTCTGCAGGTGTAATTGCTGGATTCGTTTTAATAAATAATTTGAGGTAAATACTATGGAAAATTCTGTAGAAAACATAACAATTGGAAAATATTTGCATTCAGTAAGAAAGAAAAAGAATTTAACGCTTGAGAATATCTCTGAAAGTACAAAAATAAAGGTGCGTCTCTTACAAAAACTCGAAAATGACCTCTTTGATGATCTGGGTGGAATAGGATACGCAAAAGCTATGATATTAACTTATGCTAAAGCACTTGGGATAACTGGAAATCAAATACATGAGCTACTACAAAAGCAATTTAATACAAAACAAAAATATAGACCGCAAAGCAATTCTACTCAACCAAGAAAGTTTTTACTTCCAACGAAAATATTTTCCATCATGCTACTTATAATGGTTATCGCATTTCTTTCATATCTTGTAATTAATTTATATAAAGACGGGGTTCTTACTTGGCCACCGTTTAATAAAGCCGCTGTAGAAATGCAGATAAAACCAAAGGGGAAATCTAAAAAACCATTAGAGAATAAAAGTAAAAGAGTTGTTCCTGAAGTAAAAAAAAAAAATGAAATAATTTTGATGAAACAAATGGAAAAACCTGAAATAAAAACTGTTAATGATACTACTGACTATCTGGATGAGTTACTTTTCAAAGATAAAAAAAGTCCATTTAATTACGACGAATAAATAATGAAAAAAGTAAAATACGAACACCTTCTGGCGTCCGTTCTGAAACCAGCTCGGTATATAAATAACGAACTTAATAGTTATGGGAAAACACCCTCAAATAATTGTGTTAATTTCTGTCTTGCATTCCCCGATGTTTATGAGATCGGCTTTTCACATCTTGGTATAAAAATTCTTTATACAATTCTCAATAATGAAAAAGATACGGTTGCTGACCGCGTTTATGCACCTTGGCCTGATTTTGGAGAGTTACTTATCAAAGAAAATATTCCTCTTTTTGGAATCGAAAGTTCTATTGCTTGTTTCGATTTCGATGTAATTGGTTTTACTCTTCAATCTGAACTTACTTTTACCAATGTTCTTTACATGCTGGAACTGGCAAATATTTCACTTTTGAATGTTGATAGAAATGAAGATGATCCGATAATTTTGGGTGGTGGACCGGCTGGAGCAAATCCAATGCCGCTTTCAATTTTCTTTGATGCCATTCTCATTGGCGATGGAGAAAATGCAATTATAGAAATCAAAGATACATTAAAGAAGACAAAACAAAAAAGTAGAATTGAAAAACTTTCTGCATTAGCTTATATTGAAGGAGTTTATGTTCCAACTCTTCATAAAAAGAAAACAATAAAAATACGTAAATTCATGGACTTCAACAACCTTGATAAATCGCATAAGAATCAGCTTATTCCATGGGTCCAGCCAACTCATTACCGGTATGTTGCTGAAATCATGCGAGGTTGTTCCAAAGGCTGCAGATTCTGTTTTGCTGGAATGTTCTATCGTCCTGTTCGAGAACGCGATCCTAAAGTTATTCTTGAACAACTTATAAAAGAAGTTGGCAATTACGGATGGAGAGAAGCTGCACTTACTTCGCTCTCCTCCAGTGATTATTCTTGTATAAAACCACTCTTGCTTGATATTTATAACAACATAGATAAATCCAGTTTATCTCTACCATCAATGCGGGTGGACAGCATTGATGATGACCTGACAAAATTAATGAGTGCAATGGGACAAACAGGACTTACGCTCGCACCGGAAGCTGGAAGCCAAAGATTAAGAGATATTATCAATAAAAATATAACTGAAGAAGATATTTTTAAAAGTATTCAAATTGCACTTAATAATGGTTGGCGACTGGTCAAATTATATTTCATGATCGGACTTCCCTTTGAAAACGATGATGACATTAAGGGAATTATCAAACTTATTGAGGATATCATAAAAATATCAGGGAAAAGACTACAGATCAATGTTGCCATCTCACCCTTCGTACCCAAACCCTTCACACCTTTTCAGTGGGCAAAGATGGACAATAAAGAAACAATGCTTTCTAAAATTTATCAAATCCGCAACGGACTTAAAAAATATAAATTCGTAAGAGTAAAATACCATGAAGTGGATACTTCCATTTTAGAATGCATTATCGGGCGAGGTGATAAAACAATTGGCAAGCTTATTTATAAAGCATATAATTATGGTGCGAAATTTGATGGTTGGAACGAGCATTTTAATTACCGGTACTGGCAAACTGCAATTGATGATCTGAATATTGATATTTCAAACTACACGGATGCAATAGATTTAGAAAAAACTCTTCCCTGGGATCAAATTAATATTGAAATAACAAAGAAATTTTTATTAGAAGAATGGAGAAAAGCAAAAGAGGTGCAATTAACAGAAGACTGTCGCGACGGAGTTTGTACATACTGTGGTATCTGTGATAAAGAAGTACAACCTCAATATGCTCCTCATAAAGAAATTCCTCCTTTTAAAATTGCAGTGGATGAACAATCTAACATTCCGAATATTCATTATCGTGTTTTCTTCAGTAAAATTGGCAGGTTACGATTTGTTGCTCATCTTGATACAATGCGAATGATTCATAATATTTTACGAGCTGTAGATTTGCCGGTTGTGTTTTCGCATGGTTACAATATTCATCCTAAAGCTGCCTTAGGAGCACCATTACCACTTGGTGTACAAGGAGAAAATGAGTATTTTGATTTTGTCCTGAAAGAAGAAACTTCAACCGAATTAATCTTTGCACAATTTGATAAAATTATGCCAAAGCAACTTAAATTAAAAAAGGTGATCCCAATTGAAAACAAACAAATGCGTGCTATGAATTATTATGAATTTGAAAAGATTTCAGTTATCACTCCGAATGAAAATGCTGAAAGCTTCCATCAAAAGACTATTGAATTTAATAAAGCAAAAGAATGGCCATTTACACGAATTCGTAAAGGTAAAAAGAAAACTGGTAACTTAAAAGATATTATCCACAAAATTGAATGGGAAAACACAGAACTTACTATTATAAAGAAAACTGTTGGCGCCAGTATTTTTGATTGTTTACAACATATTTATGAAATAGAAAGGGATAACACTAACGATTTTGAGATCATCCGCCGTGAACTAATCCATGAAGTGTAAAAAATATTACCAAATTTGAATAGAGTCATTGCGAACCTTGTTGGTGTAATTATAGGTCGATTATTAGAACATTATATTAGAACATGGCATACAACCGTTAAGCGCCATAGTCATGGCGCTTAATATCACGGTGTAATGCTTGTCTTCACGCCTACGGCGCTTAACAAGCGTGTTAGCGAAGTCTTATACAAATAAATTTGTAACAACATACGCCACACACACCGTGATATTATATCGCATCAAAGGATTAAAAAAGATTGATTTAAAAAACTTTCATTTTATAGATTGTTTTTGATAATATGAAATTTTTTATTGGAGGTTATTATGAACCGAAGAATATTGATTTTTTTTACTTTCTGCTTTTTACTTTTTGTTTTTGGGCTTTCTGCTCAGGACACCTGGGTACACAACTATGCTCCTTTCGGAAACGGAGACGACGAGAACTATACAGTAAGAAACATTGCAGTTTGCCAGGATGGTGGTTACGTAGTTAACGGAACTTACATCTACGATGATTCACCTTATGTGATTATTGAGTATGGTTTTCTAATGAAAACCGACAGCGACGGTAACTTTCTTTGGGCAAAACAAGACACCGTTAGTTTTATAGAACGAACCGAATCACTTGCCTTTGTAGAAACCGATGATAGTGGTTTTATCTCTGCTGTTACAAACAGCACTATTGGCGGTGGTAATGCACTCATAAAAAGAGACAGTGAAGGCAACCGAGAATGGGTTGTAGATAATGGAGAATTCCAAGTCTGGTCTATGACAAAAACCAGTGACGGCAATATTGTACTTTCTGGAATATTATCATTAGGCTTACCCGCAATTAGAAAGATAAACCAGGCAGGAACAGAACTGTGGACGCAAACCTATAACCCCAGTAACAATAGGGAAACGGGCAGGCTTTTTTCTATTATTGAAACTTCCGACGGAGATTTAGCTTCAACGGGCTATATCCAAGGCAACAACTTAGATATTTTTGTTCTAAAAACAGATGCTTATGGTGATACATTATGGACACGCACTTATGATGGATTTGGATATGGTGATTTGGGATATTGTGTAATAGAAACAAGTTCATCAGATTTCCTAGTATATGCTACATATGAAGAATTTATATCATCGATTAATATTTTTCTAACGTATTCTAGTAATGGTTATCTTCTCTCATCTCACACATTTAATGAGATAATACAAGCATCCGCTGTAATTCAAACACAAGATGAAGATTTTGTTTCTTGTGCTTATCCAGGTAATTTAAAAATTGATAGTGAATACAATGTTGAATGGCTTAGTGATTATGGCGGCTATGGCGGGGATAAAAGCATACTTGAAACCAATGATAATTTCTTGGTATTTCCAAGCACACACTACAGTGGCTCAACTCAAAGAATTAAAATAACTAAAACCAATGGAAATGGACAGGTGACATCTACGGATGATTTACTTATAACAAAACCAAATTATATTTCATTAATCTGTTACCCTAATCCTTTTAATCCTGAGACTGTAATCCAATATCAAATTTCAGAGGTAAGCAAAATATCTTTGGCAATATATAACATCAAAGGACAACTGATCAAAAATCTTGTTGATGACTTTGAACAGACTGGAATACATTCAGTTGTCTGGTCAGGTAAAGATGATAAAAATGATCCTGTTAGTTCGGGGATATATTTTTCCAGGTTAGAGGTTGATAATAAAATTTTAACAAGGCGGATGATCTTATTGAAATAGAAAGTCAAAAAAATTGTATAACTCTTAGCACAAGTAGTCGCCCCGCTCTTCTTGTCGCCAATTTCCCATTAAGCAAAACTCCGCTTTGCTATATAAAAGATTTAAAATATATTGGAACTTTTGTTGTGAAGGTCATTTCCTCTTTTGAAAACGGATGAGTAATTCTGAGAGTTGCTGCATGAAGCATAAGTCTTTTAATGCCTCTTTCTTTTATTCCATATTTCTTGTCACCGGCTACTGGACAGCCCTTATCTGCCAGATGAACCCTGATCTGATTTTTTCTACCGGTTATCAGATCTATTTCCAAAAGAGTGTATTTTGAAGATTCTTTAATAACTTTATAGCCAGTCTTAGCAAGCTTACCTTTTTGAGGATCGGTAACAGAATACATTTTATGAATACTGTTTTCTGCCAGATA
>JAGGWC010000024.1 GCA_021157645.1 Candidatus Cloacimonadota bacterium
GTCATACCTCGTTTGCATTTATCTTGTCATATTGTTTGTGCGTACCTACAAATCTTATATATATCACAGCAAAATCATAATTTATCTTTACGATGAGCCTGTACTTGTTCCCATGTATATTAAAGACTGCTCTGCCATCTTTTAGAATACTTGCATTCTTATAGAGTGCCTTTATCTCATTGGGTGTTTTCCAATTGGCCTTACTTGCTTCATCATACCACGCTTTTAAAGGCTGTTCGCTATCAGCATGGTCTGGTAGCTCCCAAAATTCTCTAAGTGTTTTTCTTGAAAAAATTCTCATAAGATATTATAGCATAAGTTATCAAGTTGGTAACTTATAGGGATTTAGATGAGCGTAACGCTTTGTATTTCTACTATATGATAGTGGTTGTCCATTAAACAATAGTCATGAATAGTGATACCAAAACTTTTTGCATAAAAGCACATCAGTTCTTCAAAGTATTCATAATCAGCAGGCTCTTCAAATATAGTCATTTGTGCGACACCTCTATTGATGATGTGATAGTGCCCTGCTTGTTCTATGCGTGGTCTTCTTGGCATAAAGCGTCTCTCCCTTTTACAAATTATGTAGAGAGTATAGCTAAGAATTATTTACGATTACGTTCACCTGACCCCTAATTCTCTAGGGCTTTGTTTATGTTTTTGTGGAAGGAATTTGTGGGGTGTTATTGTTGGACTTTTTTGGGTTTTTTGTATAGGTTTAGTTGGGGTGCTGAATGATTACAAAAATTTTAGATTTTAAAAGTTGCAAAATAAGTGAATTATCAAGTCATTCATTTATTGAATCCAGTCTGATAGTATATTGAATTATCTTCATATGGGTTATCAACAAAGCCAAAAACTAAATCTTCTTTACCATCATTACCTATATCACCCATAGTAATTCCTGCACCTTCATTGTTCTCACCGGTATTACCTGGAATATTTTCACCTTTCCAAGAATCTACAGTTCCATCTGATTTAATAGTTGAACTAACTATATAGTGAGCTGTGTTTTGACCAACGGGAGCATCAATATAGCTAAAAATCAAATTTTTGGTACCATCATTATCTATATCACCCACAGTAATTCCTGCACCCTGGCTATACCAACCTATATTCTGGATACTCATTGCACCTGTCCAAGAGTCAACAGTACCATCTGATTTAATATCTGAACTAACTCTATAATAAGCTGTGTTTTGACCAACGGGATCATCAATAAAGCTAATAATTAAGTTTTGCTTACCATTATTACCTATATCACCCATAGTAATTCCTGCACCTGCAGTGCTGGTTCCAAACCAACCAGAAATATTTATAGGATCACTCCAAGAATCAGCAGTACCATTTGAATTAATATTTGAACTAACTCTATAGTAACCTTTATTTTCTCCAGCAGGATCTTCAATATAAAAAATAACTAAGTTTTGACCACCATCATTATCTATGTCACCCATTGTAATTCCTGCACCTTGTGTTAAATTTCCAAGCCCAACTGGAACTCCTATGCTGGGACCCCAAGAATCAGAAGTTCCATCTAGTTTAATATTTGAACTAACTCTGTAGTAAGCAAAATTATTTGAATTTCCATCATCAATATAAAAACTAACTAGGTTTTGACCACCATCATTATCTATGTCACCCATAGTGATTCCACTACCTGCTGTCTTCCATCCAATACCTGAAGTTATTTCTTTCTTTTGTGTCCATACAATAGGACTAAACATATTCATCTCTATAATATGTTTAGTAAAATCATTTATAAGTGCATGATCCATAAGAATAGCTCCACGCTTGCCACTATGCACAAAACCTTTTATCTCATTAACTATTCCAGGCTGTATATTTTCTGCAAGAGTTTTGAGTGATGTTACAGAGACACCCAATACCATATGAGTATAGCTTGTAAAGTTAATAAAAAATTTCAGAGGATCAACATCTGTATATGCCCACTTAATTCCAGCATCTATCTGTGTCCTTTTAGACTCCATATCACTAGGATTATAATAATCTTGCACAAATAATGTGTGATTACCTGGATTTGTCGTATAGCCTTTTGTATTATCTGGCCAGCCTACATGCCAAAACTGAGGAGGAAGCCCATTTCCTCCAAATCTACTCAACATAATAATTTTTCCTCGTATATCATTCAGTCCTGGCCACCAGTTGGTATATTCAGAAGCATACCGAAAATAATTGCTTCTTCCATTTTGATTTATATAATTCATTATGGCATTACCAAAAAGAGTTGGCCCTTGGGAGGTGCTTTCTTGATTAATCATAAATATAACAGTTTCTGTAGGATGTGCATTAAGAAATGCTATCGTAGTATCTATAACTCCACCAAAATTTTGATCAAGATAAAAATCTCCATGATGAAGAGATAAACTGTTGTCACTATTCCACGCTAGACGAATGTCAAGAAGTCTTACACCACCTATTAATTGGTCTGAAATACTAAATGATTGGGCTAATACAAAAGGACTCACGTATGCCTTAGCGGCACTACTAGATTTATAAGCAGCAGAGTCATGTGTCCCTGGCATTGTAACCTGAGAAATATTTTTAAAACCATTTATTTTTGACATCCAATCTGCAGAACTTATACTTTCTCCTCTCCCAATATCAATAAAAGTTTTTGGTACCGCATTTGGGGGCTTATATGATAAATGTACTTCAGCAGACGATGCTGAAACCAATTCGGTATTGATAGATCCAGAGTTTGCAACTAAATTAATAACGTTGGCATCTCTTTCAAAACTGACTCCACTCACATCAAAATCAATTTCAGTTGCTACACTACTAGCTTCATTGGGGATTTGAATACCATTGCTTAAATCAAAATCTGCATCCAAAGAATACAATA